>SPCK01000410.1 GCA_004525355.1 Spirochaetales bacterium | reverse complement strand
GGGATGTTGAGCATGCGAAGCAGGTCCTGGTCCCATCGACCTTCGTGTATATTGAACAGAAGCGTCCGCGAGGCGTTGGTAGCGTCCGTGGCGTGCTTTCCGGTGAGCCGGTAGATCAACCAGGTGTCCACCGTTCCGAACATGATGTCTCCGCGCTCGGCCTTGGCCCGCAGCCCGGGTACCTGATCGAACAACCACATCAGCTTGGTCCCCGAAAAGTATGGATCCAGCACCAGGCCAGTACGCTTGCGGATTTCCTCCTCGTAGCCCAGGGCCTTGAGCTCCTGGCAAATTCCGGCCGACCGCCTGCACTGCCACACGATCGCGTTGTGGACCGGCTTTCCCGTGGTCCGGTCCCACAGCAGGGTGGTCTCGCGTTGGTTCGTGATGCCTATGGCGGCAATCTGGTCAGGTCGAACCTGCGCCGTCTCAATGGCGCCGATAGCTGCAGCATACTGACTCTGCCAGATTTCCTCCGGGTCATGCTCCACCCAACCCGGTTGGGGATAGACCTGGTTGAAGGGGATCTGCCGAACGCCGATGACGGTCCCCGCCTGGTTGAATACGATGGCCCTGGACGAGGTCGTCCCTTGATCCAGGGCCAGGATGTAGGATTCGTGCGAGGACATATCAGGCTATCCGGAAGCGAGTGGCCAGATCCTCCACCAGGAACTGCATGGGATCTACCAGCGGGACTTCGACGTCTGCCGGGGAAAGAACGAGGCTCATCTCGGCGCAGGCGACGATGATCAATTCTGCGCCCCGTGCGACGAGGCGGGCTGCGGCTTGTCGCAGCAGGTGCCGTGGTTCCTCCGAGACATTGCCGGCCTTGATACCGTTCGATCCGTAGACGGCCTCCATGACGAATCGTTCCTGAGCCTCGTCGTCGGAATAATGCACCCGAAGGTTCGGCAGGTAACGATCGAAAAGACCTGACTTGATTGTACCTGTGGTCGCCAGGACACCTACGCGGCCGACACCGACGTAGTCACGCTCGATCCGAGCCTTGAGCGAATCGAACGCGGATGCGAACTCGCAGGGAACAGCCGTACGCAGGCCATCCAGGTAAGCGTGTGCGGTAATCGAGGCCAGCACGCATACGGTCGCGCCCGCCTGAACCAGGCGTTTGGCCGCGGCGGTCATGGCCGGCAGGGGATCTGGACCCTTTCCCAGAACATAGGCGGTCCTGTCGGGAATGGAGGGATCCGAATCGACGATCACCCGAGGGTGCTGGGCGTCACCGGCGGCACCACCGTTTTCAGATATGGCAAGTGTCAATTTTTTGAAGAATTCCGCGGTGGCCAGAGGCCCCATGCCTCCGAGCACTCCGATCGCGCCGTTATGTCCCGTGTCGCGCGTTTGAGTTGCCATGTTTTCCTCCGTGCATTGTGTCGTATCCGCGGAACGTCCTTATTGACGCGCTCGCCCTGCCGCGGTCTTTAGACTCTAGTATATATCCAGCCTCCCGCGCCTGCAACGCGCAATCGACATCCAGCTTTCGATACACTCCCTGACGTTCGTATCGGACACACTGGGCCTGCCGTCTGGTTCGCGGTGTATTGCAAAAAATGCCCTATTGGCAGATAGTTGTAGCATCGTCGATTCGCTTCAGCGGCACGACGCACCGCCGATTTATTCCGAATTGCGGGCGGTTTGCGGTTTCTCATGAGAAATCGCAAGGAATCCAGCTAAAAGGGAGGGCGCCATGGCGCTTCGAACCTTCGTCGTCTCCGCACTCCTCCCTGAAAACGCTTCCACACTCGGTTCATTTCGTTCGAGCGGAACCATTCTTTTCGTTCCAGGGAGGATCCCATGAGGGACAGACGCTACCTTTTCACGTCCGAATCGGTCGGCGAAGGCCATCCGGACAAATTATGCGATCAGATCTCGGATGCCGTGCTTGACGCATGCCTTTCCAAAGACCCCGAGAGCCACGTTGCCTGTGAGACCTTTGCCACTACTGGCATGGTGCTTATCGGAGGCGAAATCACCACCGATACCTACGTGGACATCCAGACCCTGGCCCGCGACGTGGTCAGGGAGATAGGCTATACCAATCCCGATTACGGCATCGACTACGAGTCCATGGCGATCCTGAACACGATCCACGCGCAGTCGCAGGACATCAACCAGGGCGTGGAGGGTCACGGTCTCAAAGAGTACGAGGGGCTGCAGGGCGCCGGCGACCAGGGCATGATGTTCGGCTTCGCCTGTACCGAGACGCCGGAACTCATGCCCGCACCGATCATGTACGCCCACAAACTGCTGCTCAGGGCAACGGAATTGCGCAAGGGCAAGGTCCTGCCATGGCTGCGACCCGACGCCAAGAGCCAAGTGACGCTCGAGTACGACGGCCATACCCCCATCCGCGTGGACGCGGTGGTCGTTTCGCACCAGCACGATCCCGACGTGTCAAATGAGACCATACGCGAGTCGGTGATCGAACAGATCATCAAGCCGATTCTTGGTCCGACCGGCCTACTGGACAAGAACACGAAATACTATGTAAACCCGACAGGTCGCTTCGTCATAGGCGGCCCCATGGGCGATACCGGGCTTACCGGCCGCAAGATTATCGTGGACACATATGGTGGCATGGGCCG
>SPCK01000391.1 GCA_004525355.1 Spirochaetales bacterium | reverse complement strand
GCCACGACGAGGAAGGTCGGTTCAGAGCTCGAAAGGTCGGAAGGCTTGAGCTGGACCAGACCGTCCCGATCGGCGACGCCACTGGCCAGCTCTCGCATGGCGTAATTATATATTCTGGCGGATGCGCCGGGCAGCGGACGGGCGGTCTTCAGGTCGCTCGCTGCAACAAGCCAGACCCCGTCGGCGTCGCGCTTGGCCATGATGCCCACATCCGAGACGAGCACGTTTCTGCGGGCGGTTCTGTCCCTGCCGTAGCGCACCACGTAGAAAGCCGGGTGGCAAGGATCGTCCCGATATCGGTAATACTCGTTCCAGTCGAAATATTCTTCGTAATAATCCCAATATGACGAATCGCCCGAGTCGCGTTCGATTATGGCAGCCGGTGGGAATTTCCAGCTTCCGGCCTTGGGGTGGTCATTCTTGCAGACATAGCGGATGTAGTCGTGCGAGAAGGCTACCCGTAACTGGAAAAGGCCATCGGGGTGCTTGGCCAGGAGAGGCGACAGGTCGAGCGCGTAGGGGGTCCACTGATTCTTCCTGTCATCGGTCCAGGCCAAGTCGATCTCGGAACTCCAGACTACCTCTCCCACGCGCTTGAGTTCCTGCCCTCCGTCAAGGTCGTTGACCTGAAGGAACTGCAGCATGTTGTCGCCGTAGACCCGCAGGGCCTCGACGTATACCTTGGCCAAGTTTTTCGTTTCCAAAATTACCCGGGTGCCTTGGGTGGACGGAACGATGACGCCTCCGGCCGGGAAGCGTACTTCCGGCTTTTCCCAGTCGAAGCTGACACGCGCCTGCACGGGGATCGCCAGAACGCCCGAGTTCCGGCTCCTGACACCCTTCTCAACGGTGATGTTCACTTCATCGGACCAGTCGAGGGAGGCGTACATGCGGACCAGGCCGCCATCGGTTTCATATCGCAGAGTCCCGGCGCCGATCGCGTCAATCAGGCCGCGCAGGTCCTGGTCCCTGTCCACCGGTTCGCTGAAGGATACCGTCACGCAGGACGGCTCGCCGGCTTCGGGCCCACGCACGGACAGGACCTCGAACTCGCCGCTCGCGGGTACGCGGTAGCTTCGCGAGTCCTTGATTCGCGCCCCCACCGGCGTCCCGTTCCATGACAGGACGAGTTCGCCTGCCGCATTTGACCGGGGGACGTCCTTGACCGTGAACCGGTGGAGGCCGCCTTCCTCGTGGCTCCAGGAAATCGGCAGATCGAGTGCGCCGACAGCCGCGGATACCAGGCGCTCGACGTCAGCCGACGCCGGTACGTCCTCAACCCGTACGATACCGTCGAGGGCCAACGTATCGTTCCAGGCGGCGTACAGGTCGCCCGGCTTCACAGATATATTTGGTTCGGCCGCGAATATATCGAAGGAGAACCATCCGTTGGACGGTTCTCCTATCTCTGAGAAATCGAATACAACATGATATGCCCTGCCCGGCGCCAAAGGGGCATCGGGCCTGAAGTCAGCGCGGGAACCGTCCGCATTCCAGACGACCGTTCCCTTGAGTGGCGGATCGAACTTGAAGGGTTGCGCTCTTTCTGGCATCGGAGTGGCGCGACCGGTGGTCAGGACTACGCTCACGTCGGCGGTCCGGGATACGAGTCCGTCACTGTGAGCGACCACGACAGACGGATCCGGAGCCCGGGACTCATGCCTTGGCGCGCATGAAAGGGAAAATAGTATGATGGCCAGCGCAACGCCGGCCGTACATGAGTGTATGGTTTTCTTCATGCTTCATTATCCTTTCGGAAGCAGATCAATCGACGAGCTGTAGCCCCATCAACCTGGCCATGAGTATGCGCAGTTCGTGCCAGACTGATGTGGCATCGCCTTCTCCATCGATAGGCACCAAGGTAGCGCGAGATCTGTAAAAATCAACCAGCGGCGCCGTTTGTACTCGATACGTCTCAATGCGGCGCCGAATCGATTCGACATTGTCGTCTTCGCGTATGTATAGCGGGACGCCACAGTAGTCACAGATATTCGCGACCTTGGGGGGCTTCAGGGTCACGTGATAACTTCGTCCGCATTTGCCGCACATGCGTCTGCCTGAAAGTCGTTCTATCACCTTTTCATCCGACACTTCCAAATCGATGACGTAATCTTCCGGGTCGATTTCAGACAGCGACCGAGCCTGGGGAATCGTCCGCGGGAAGCCATCGAGGAGCCAGCCGTTCGCGGCATCCGGACTGGCCAGACGTTCGTGGACGATCTTGATGGTAAGATCATCGGGCACGAGCGAGCCCCTGCCGATCAGCTCCTTTACCTGCAGGCCGAGAGGCGAGCATTCGCGTATCGCGGCTCGAAAAAGTTCCCCCGATGAGATGTGGGGTAAACCGAACTCCTTGGACGCTTCCGCGGCCATGGTACCCTTGCCGGCGCCTGGCGCCCCGAAGAAAACGAACCTCATGGCGTTCGCCGCTCCTCTCAATTAATACAGGCGTCACATGACGTGCCGACCGTGATATCCGGACGGAACCGATAGAGAAATATCTAGATACGCTCTCTTCATACGATAGCCTATAACCGATGTGCGGTAAACACTTTATCGTACTATCGCCAATCTTTTCCGAATCCGTTCAGCGGATCTCCGACCCGTTCTGCTCCGATTCGCACAGGCTCCCCTCGACGCGCCATGGTCGATTCAGATTGTAGCGGAACAATACTTCCATGTGCCTGATGACGGATTCGGTTGGAAAGACGATGGAAAACATCCTGTTATCCCTAAAATCGGTACTTGAAGGCGTGCTGATGACGCGGGG
>SPCK01000057.1 GCA_004525355.1 Spirochaetales bacterium | reverse complement strand
TAAGCATGTGGCCCTTTCATTGACTGCGGCCGACCTCCCATGATACAAATACGCCAACGGTATGAGGCTGAATTCCCCGAGGTTCAAAACGAGTGACGATCCTTATCTCAAGAAGAGACGCCGAAAACGCCTTGCGCTCGCAGGTCTTTTATCGGCCATAGTGGCGGCGGTGGCTTTCGGTGTCCCTGCGGTAGTCCGAGCCGCAGGCCACGACCGTAATTCCCGCCAGGTCATTCCACGCAAGGCAGATATTCTTGCACTCTGGGAGCGTCATGACTATAAAGCGGTCGTTTCCGCCTGCGACCTTCTGCTCGGGCAATCACCTCTGGATTCGTTCTGTCTTTCCTTGAGGGGTATGTCTTTATTCTACCTGGGCATTGCCGAACTTGACTCCGACAAGCGGGTCGTATTCTTTGACGATGCGGTATTTTCCCTTAGAAAGGCGCTTATCGCCGATGAAGTGCCTTTGCGGAATCAGAACCATTATGTGCTCGGCAAGACCTATTTCCAAAAAGGAATCGACTATTATGAAGAAGCCATCAGCGAGCTCGAGAAATCGATTGTAAATGGGCCCGTTACGCCGGATGCATGGGAGTACTTGGCTCTCGCCGCCCAAGGATTGAGCCTGAACGAAAAAAGCGTCGAGTACTTCGAGAAAGCCCTCCAGGCGTTTCCTGATTCGGCCGAGCTGAAAGCCGCGGCCGCACGATCCTACGTTTTACTTGGCGGTGTGGCGGATGCCGAGCGGCTGGCGCTTGAGGCATACCAGACCAGCACGGACGCCTACTTGACCGAACGGTGCGCCTTTCTGCTCGGTGAAATATACCGGTCTCAAGGCCGCTATGACGAGGCTCTGGCCAGTTATCAGACGATCAAGGACAAGAACCCAGAATCAGCCGACGCATGGTACTACGAGGGACTCGTGTTCATGGAAACCGGCGATCCCCTGAAAGCTCGTGCTTCGTGGCGCAAGGCCGTCTCCATCGACCCTATGCACACCGCTGCGCGCCAGAAACTCTCCGAACGATCTTAAGACACCTATAGCAAGGAGCACCTCCATGGCCAGAAGAAGACTGTTGGACGCGTTTACATTGGATATCGGCATCGACCTCGGTACATGCAATACCTTGATATACGTACGAGGGAAGGGCATCGTAATCAATGAACCCTCCGTTGTAGCCGTCGAACGCGGTACCAAGCGCGTCCTGGCCGTCGGTACGGAAGCCAAGCGGATGTTATGGAAGACGCCTGGAAACATAATCGCCATTCGGCCGTTGCGCGACGGAGTCATTGCCGACCCGGATACTACCGAGAAGATGATCAAGTATTTCATCCAGAAAGTCATTCCTCGCCGCTGGTTCGTAAAGCCACGCATGGTGATTGGCATTCCGACCTGCATCACCGAGGTGGAACGGCGGGCGGTAATAGAAGCAGCTTACAAGGCCGGCGCTCGCGAGGTGGAAGTACTGCCTGAGTCCCTTGCCGCGGCCATCGGTTCGGATATCCCGATACATGAACCTGCTGGCCACATGATCTGCGACATCGGCGGTGGCACCACCGAGATATCAGTAATCTCGCTCAAGGACCTCGTCGTAACGAACGCAATCCGCATTGGAGGCGACGAGTTCGACGCGGCGATCATCAAGCACATCCGGGGAGCGCATAACTTGATCATCGGTGAACAGACATCGGAACGGCTCAAGATAGAGATTGGAAACGCCTCGCCCGACAAGGTAATAGAAAAGGTCGAGATAAAGGGTACGGATGCCATAACCGGCCTGCCGCGCAGGCTGGAAATTGATTCGGTCGAAGTGCGCGAGGCCTTGCAGGAACCGATTAACCAGATTGTCGAGGAAATCAAGAAAACTCTGGGGCAAACGCCGCCCGAACTCGCGGCCGATATCGTGGAACGCGGTATCGTGATGGCCGGCGGCGGTTCCCTCCTCAAGGGGCTTCCCCGCCTCATCGCCAAGGAAACGGGAGTTCCGGTGATCCTCGCCGAGCGCCCGCTTGAATGCGTCGCAATAGGCGCCGGCAAGTATTTCGAGGCTATTCACGGTGTGGATATCGCGTTCGGATCAGCCGGCTCAATGAAACTGTAGCTGTGGACAGGACGGATCGCAGGACGACAAGGCTCAGGGCTGTTGCATCGATGCTGCTCCTGGTCATTTCACTGGTCAGCCTGACAGTTTCCACGAAAAGCCTGGTAGGGCTACCCGAAGAGATTGGCTTGTCAATCGTATCGTTTTTTCAACGAGGATTCAACGCCGTATCAACATTCCTGTCGGAAACCACGACGAGCATCGCTGAACTCAGGCGGTTGCAGGCAATCCACAATGATCTGCTTGCCCAGGTCGAATCCCTTACCAACCAGCAGCACTTGTTCTCGGAGCTCAGGGGTGAGAATGAGCGGCTGAACGGGCTTCTGGGTTTCCACGAGACCCGTTCATATACTTCGGTGGCCGGCAAGATCATCGCCAAGGATCCCGAGAATCTATACGCAACGTTCGTGGTCGACAAGGGTTCCGCCAATGGGATCAGGAAGAATCAGGCCGTGGTAGCGTACCAGGACGGGATGGAAGGCTTGGTCGGCAAGGTCCTCGAGGTTTCCCCAGGGACCTGCGTGGTGGTTCCCCTGTACGATTCGGCGACCTATGTCGCGGTCAGGCTCGAGCGGTCGCGATATGAAGGCCTGGTAGTCGGTTCCGGAAGCGAAGACGATCCGCTGGTAATGAAGTACGTCAAGAAACGGGCAACGGACGAAATACAATACGGGGACATGGTAGTAACCAGCGGGCTTCAATCCCTGTATCCATCCGGTATAGCGGTCGCACGAGTCTCAAAGCTCAGAATATACGACTATCTTACTTCACTGGAGATCGAACTTGAGCCCGTGCTTGATTTCAGTCGGCTTGAGTATGTATTCATCATCCAGGACGAGGGAGGGACGGATCGATGATTCGACGATTTCTCGTCTCGCTAGGGCTCGTGACGCTCGCTCTCGTCGTTCAATCCACATGGCTTGACGTAGTGGCCATACGCTCGGTCGTCCCGGATCTGGCCTTGCTCATGCTGATATACATATCGTTCAACAGCATGGACGCCCACGGCCAGGCTGTCGGTTTCCTGGCCGGGTTCCTGCAGGACGGTATGAGCGCGGGACCGCTTGGGCTGCACTCTTTCATGAAAACCGCCATTGCCTGGTCCTTCAATGCCTTGTCCGGAAAATTCTATATCGATCGATTGATCATGCCCGTACTGTTCGGGTTCTCGGCGACCATCCTGAAAGCGGTCTATCTCGGGCTGCTATCATGGCTGTTTGCAGGCAAGATCCATGCATATAATATTGCCGAACCGAGTCTCTGGATAGAAGTGGCCTATAATGCCATCCTGGCACCGGTTGTGTTCCTCCTGCTCAGTCCCCTCAAGCGTCTGATAACAGGCAGGAGAGATCACGCATGAGCGACCTGGGCGACAGACCATCGGCCTTTCCATCGGGTCGGATACTCATGCTGATCGGCATGGGCGTGGCAGTGTTCATCTGGTATGCCTCCTACCTCCTATACCTTCAGGTGGTCAGGGGCGGCGAGTATCGTGTAAGGGCGGTAAATATTACCAGGCAATTGGAGAAATTGCCCGCTCAACGCGGTGAAATTTACGACCGTAATTACAATCTGCCTCTTGTGCTCAATGTGGATTCGTTTGCCCTGACCATTGTACCCGCCGAGATACCACCGGATATGCTCGATACGGTCTTTGCCAAGTTGGCTGCCCTCGTCGACATGCCAATCACCGATATCCAGAAAAAAATACCGCCTGCGTATTACCGACTGTTCCAGCCGATCGAGATATTGCCTTCCATCGAGCAGGGCGTCATCAACAGCCTTGCGGAACGCCTTGATGAATTCCCCGGGGTCTCCTGGTATTCCCGGCCCAAGCGGAATTATCTGGAAACCGGTAGTTTTTCACACTTGATCGGCTATGTCGGAGAAATTTCCAGGGACGAGCTCAAGGTCTTCTACAACAAGGGTTATCAGCCGGGTGATATCATAGGCAAGTCCGGCATTGAGCGGCAATATGACTCCGTGCTCCGGGGTCGCGACGGACGGCAGTTCAAGACAGTCGATGTGAAGGGACGCAGGATCGATGGCGCGGTACGCGACGTGGACCCGCCAATCATGGGCAACAACATCTCGCTCACAATCGACAGGAATACGCAGATCCTGGCGGAGAAGGCCCTGGGCGAACGAATCGGATCAATAGTCGTACTGAAACCAGCAACCGGAGAAATTCTGGCAATGGTTTCATATCCCCGTTACAATTCAAATGCAATTATCGCCAGGAGCGGCAACAACGAATACGCCCGCCTGCTCAACGACCCTGGGAACCCCTTGATAAACCGTGCGATCCAGTCCAGCTACCCCCCGGCATCGACCTTCAAGACCATCATGACGACTGCCATCATAGAGGAGAAAGCGTTTCCGCTGGAAGCGAAGGTCCTCTGCACCGGCGAGATCAGCTATGGTGACAGGGTCTTCAGATGCTGGATACGAAAGCCGGGGCATGGCAGACTCGATCTTGCCGGGGCGCTGGCTCAATCCTGCGACGTATATTTCTGGGAAGTAGGCCGTGACAAACTAGGAATCGAGCGCATCGTGGACTACGCCAAGCAATTCGGTTTCGGCGTAGCGACAGGAATCGACCTTCCCGGTGAAACAGAAGGCTTCGTACCGACGCCGCAGTGGAAGGAACGCAAGTTCCACGAAAAGTGGCTCGGCGGCGATACGCTCAATCTGGCGATCGGCCAGGGATATCTGCTCGTCAGCCCGCTGCAGCTCGCCAACATGATGGCCCTGGTGGTCAACGAGGGCGTAATCTATCAACCGCGTATACTCAAGGACATACGGGATCCCGCCAGCGGGTCAATCATTTCAAGGACGACCACCGAGGTGCTCAGCGCATCCCGGATTTCCAAGGATACGTTCAAGTTGGCCAAGGACTACCTACGAGGGGTCATCACGGACGGCACTGCCCATTATCCGCTCAGTACCAAAGCAGTAACCGTAGCCGGCAAAACTGGGACGGCCGAAGTTGGCTTTGCCGATCGTTGGCATTCATGGTTCGTCGGGTACGGTCCCGCGGACGCACAGAATCCCGAAGACGTAATCGTCGTCGTTTCGATGATCGAGGCCTCCAATCCATGGGAATGGTGGGCGCCATACGCAACCAATATCGTATTCCAGGGTTACTTCGCCAACGAACCATACGAAGAGGCCGCAGCGAAACTGGGACTACTCAAGCGCCCGGCCGCGGCGATTGGCAGGGTGGAATAATGCTGACGATACGAACGTTATCACGATCAATCGACTGGATCGTTGTCGCCGCAATCGCGACTCTCATGACGCTGGGCGTAATGTTTATCTATTCATCGGGGATCAACAGCGAAGGCGACCTCGTATCCAGTGAATATATCAAGCAGGCGATATGGGCTGCCACCGGTATTCTGGTAATGCTCGGGGTAACATTGCTCGAGCCCAAGCGCCTGCCCGACTATACCGTCATCATTTATGGCTTCTTTCTCATCGTGCTCGTATATACCCTCATTTTCGGCCGAGTGGTCAATGGGGCGCGTTCATGGCTCGGTGTGGGTGATCTGGGAATCCAGCCTTCCGAGTTCATGAAGATCGCCACCATAGTATTCCTCTCTCGATATATTGAAATGAGCCTTCATGAGGGACATTCCTTCAAGCGCTTCGCCGTATCACTTGCCATCGTTGTGGTTCCGATGGGATTGATACTCAGCCAACCAGACTTTGGTACTGCCCTCGTGTTTCTTCCAATTTATCTGGGAGTAGCGTTCATAGGCGGCGTTTCTCCTCGATACCTTGCATTCCTCATGCTGACAGGTTCCTTAGCGATAGTCATGACCGTCATGCCGCTCTGGCAGGGCCTGGTCTCTACCAAGCCCGCACTCTTCATGCGATTGTTCTACGAAGCCCCATATGTGTATTACGTGATGGGTGCGGCCCTGCTCGCCTTGATGTTGGCAATAGCAGGTTATCGTTTCTTCCGGAAGCGCTACTATTATTGGATCAGCTACGTTTCTCTGATCGGATTTCTTGGGCTCGGGTCCTCCCTCGTCGGGCAGCGGATACTGAAGGACTACCAGGTCATGCGGCTCGTGGTATTCCTGGATCCAAGCGTCGATCCCCTGGGATCCGGGTGGAATATTCTCCAGTCCATAACCGCCATCGGATCGGGCGGATTTCTGGGCAAGGGATTCCTGCAGGGTACGCAGAGCCATTATCGTTACCTGCCACAGCAGAGTACCGATTTCATATTCAGCATCATTTCCGAGGAACTCGGTTTCATTGGAGGCGTCCTTGTTTTCGCCCTGTTCCTCCTGATCGCGTTTCGACTCATACTCTCCATACGGACTCTTTCTTCAGCCTTCCAGCGAAGCGTCGTTGCCGGGGTTTTTTCGATGATACTGTTTCATTTCATGATCAATACCGGTATGACCATGGGGATAATGCCGATCACCGGTATACCGCTACTGTTTCTGTCCTATGGTGGCTCCTCGCTGTGGGCGATTTGCCTTGGCGTCGGCCTGTGCCTCGGGATCGGTGCGCGACGGTATGAGTCATGAAGCGGATAATAGACCCAGTCGGGATTTTTGGAGCGGGCCTGCAAAGAGTTGAAAAGCCGGCCCGTTACCTGGGCGGTGAAAGCGGATCGACGGTCAAACCCGATGCCGTCCTCAGGATGATGCTGTGCTTCCCGGACCTCTATGAAATCGGCATGTCCAACAACGCGATGCGGATTCTCTACGCCGAACTCAACGCACTCGATGATGTCGCATGCGAGAGAGTGTTCGCCCCGGCGGCCGACTACGCGGATTTGCTTAAGGGAAGCGGCGTTCCCTTGTACGGCCTTGAATCAGGCACGCCCGTTGCCGATGCGGATATACTCGCGTTTACTGTCGGCTATGAACTGGCCGCTACCAATATCCTCGGCATCATGGATATTTCGGGTATACCCGTGAGAAACGCTGACCGGACCTCCGCGCATCCTATCGTGATAGCCGGCGGTCCTGCGATGACCAATCCCGCGCCATATGCGAATATTCTCGATGCTGTGTGGATCGGAGAAGCCGAAGACGCATTTTTCGCCCTGGCCGCCGAATTGGTAGCGATGAAACGCGGCGGCGCGTCGCGATCAGACCTTCTTTCCAGGCTACAGTCTGAACCTGCGTTCTGGATACCGGGAAAAACCGCAGTACGGCACGTTTACGATGGTTTTTCTGAAAAGACTTACGGACATCGCTTTCCAATCCCGATTCTGAAACCCGTACAGGATCATGGCGTCGTCGAAATCATGCGCGGCTGCCCGAACGCCTGCCGTTTCTGCCATGCCGGATTCTTTTATCGGCCGCAGCGCCTGCGTATGCCAGCACGTATACTTGAAGAAGTGGAAACGCAGGTTCGCATTGCCGGTCATCGTGAAATATCGCTTACATCCCTTTCCAGCGGCGATTATCCGGGCATATTCAGATTGCTTTCAATACTCAATAAACGTTGGTCAGCAGAGGGTGTTTCATTTCAATTACCCTCGTTGAAGATAGAATCCTTTCCTCTTGAATTGATAGATCAAGTATCGGGAACGCGGAAATCAGGACTTACGTTTGCAGTGGAAACGCCTCTTGAGCAGTGGCAGATGACCGTCAATAAAAAGGCCGGAATCGACAAGATTCGTGCGATATTGAGCCAGGCGGAATCATCGGGATATCGCGTTGCCAAGTTCTATTTCATGATCGGACTTCCGTTGCCGAAGGCGAGCTTGAGCGAGGAAGAAGCCATCGTGGAATTCCTTCACGAGGTCGCCGGTATATCGCCGCTCAGGATTAATGTTACGCTCGCTACGTTCGTGCCCAAGCCGCACACGCCCTTTCAGTGGAGCGCCCAGATACAGCCGGAAGAAGCCGCTCGCCGCATTTACGCCATCAAGGACGCACTTCGCGGCAACAAGAATATCAAGATTAGCTACCATGGTCCTTTCCTGTCCTGGCTGGAGGGCATCGTTGCCCGCGGAGATGAAAGGGTAGGGGAGCTCCTGATCGACGCGTATCGGCGGGGAGCCAGTTTTGACGCTTGGGATGATAAATTCAACAAGGAGGCCTGGCTTGGCGCCCTTGAAGCTGCTTCATTTGATCCAAACGTTTTACTTGGCGGCGCAGATTTGGATTCCGATCTGCCCTGGGATTCTGTCAGGATACGTGTCGCAAAAAGCTACCTGAAACGCGAGGCCTTGAAGGCCGCCGGCTCGGAACTAACCTCGATTTGTAAGGACGAGTGCATAAATCCATGCGGTTCGTGTTCCGATGAGCTTTCCGTCCCGAAAAAAAGTATACAACCCGAGATCGATTCTTGGTTTGCCGAAGTCGAAGCTGAATCCGTAGCGAAAGTCCTGCCTTCGTCCGTGACTGATGCGACGGAAGATTCACTGCGGGTCCGGCTGTTGTTCACGTACACCAAGACGGGTAGGGCGGCTTATTTCCCGCACCATACCGTATGGAACATTCTTGCCTCTGCCTTTGAGCGATCAGGCGTACAACTGGAATATTCTCAGGGGTTCAATCCGGCTCCTCGCTTGGAGATATCAGAGCCCCTATCTTTGGGCATAGATTCCCTTGATGAATATGGTACCGTTTTGCTCCGAGGAAAATCCAGGCGCGGATTAAGTATAACTTCGCTTGTCGAAATCGCGCGATTTCTCCCTTCTGGTCTCGTCCTGGGTGGTGCCGGCTTTATCGAAGGGTATGAGGGCAAGCACATTCCATCACTGTCCAAGCTTCACTGGGGTTCGCTCTACAGGATCGATTTCTCCGAGTCGAATCTGTCTTCATCATCCCTGGCAGTCAGTCTTCGCGCATTGCTGGATGGAGAGCCGAAACTCTCAGGCGGATCCGTGGTTGAAGGCGCCGATACAAGTATAAACCTGCTGCTACCGCTCGGTGGAAAACGAGATCTTGGTTTGCAGGCCCTGTTCCTCGCGGCCGCGGGCATGGAATTGAGGGATTCGGGAGTACGTGTTACGCGTCTCGAACAATACGCAGTTTCTTCACTAAACACACCGATCCGTTACTTCGATTATTTCAAGCTGAGGCAATTGAATAATTGACCGATGTTTATCGACTATTCTTTCAAACAATAAACCGTAATCCATACTTGTTGCAGGTAGACAGAATATACATTATCGGAAGTAGCGGGCTTGAAAGCGCCCAGCCCTCTTTGGCGTTGCCTGGCTGTCTCAGTACTGTAAATCAAAGGTTCCCAGGTAAACGGCATCGCTGTACAGGTCATTGAAGCTGCTGTTCGCGATATCGATTCCGTACGATGCCGCGAAGAATTGGGCGTAATATATGTTTTCGTCATCGTCTTC
>SPCK01000468.1 GCA_004525355.1 Spirochaetales bacterium | reverse complement strand
ATCTTCAACACGGCCGGATGGACCCGTTCCGTCGAGCGCCGCCTGGACGCCCTGCAGAATATTTACGAAATCGTCAAGGGCGACAAGAACGAGCGGACCATGCTCGTTCTGGAGATCGTGTTCATCATCGTGTGCATCATCCCAATCATCCAGTTCGCGTTCGGCTAACACGCTGCTGATTAACAGGCTGCTGACAAACCGCGGATGCGGGCTGTCAGCAGCTACATTGAGGCTGCAATTCGATCCCGCGATTCGCAGGCGGCCAAGTGACCTCGCCCAAGTTCGTCCTTGCTCAAGCAGGCGAGCGGTGGTAAAGTTGCCTGGCGGGGGCTTGATTCGTTCTTTTTTCCCCCGTACATGAAATCAAAGGAGTACTCATGGTCATACTTACCCTCAATTGCGGCAGTTCGTCGGTCAAGTACCAAGTCTACGATTGGGATTCCAGTAGCGTACTGGCCAGCGGCATCGTCGAGCGCGTCACTCTTGGCGGCTCGGTCATCAACCACAACGCGCCGGGTCTGTGCGAATTTGTCCAGGAATATGAGTGCCCCACCCATACGGTGGCCATAGAACTCATCCTCAAGACTATCACCCATCCCAAGCACGGCGTAGTCAAGGATATGTCCATGATAGGCGTTGTCGGTCACCGCATGGTGCACGGAGGCATGAAGTTCGCTCGCTCGGTGCTCATAGACGACGAGTCCCTGTCAACCTTCAAGGAATTGGCCGACCTGGCTCCCCTTCATAATCCCGCCAACATCACGGGCGTAGAGGCGGCTCGCGCCGTGCTTCCTGACGTGCCCCACTGCGCGATCATGGACACCGCCTGGCACCAGACCATGCCCGAGTCCAGTTTCCTCTATGCCCTGCCTCGCGAATGGTACGAGAAATACCAGGTGCGGCGCTACGGGTTCCACGGCACCAGCTTCCTGTACACGGCCAAGCGTGCCGCCGTCCTGCTGGGCAAGGATCCATTCAAGACCAACCTGATTATCGCCCACATCGGCAACGGTTCTTCCATAGACGCCATCAAGAACGGCTGCTCCTACGACACCTCCATGGGCCTTACCCCCCTTGAAGGCTTGGTCATGGGCACCCGCTGCGGCGATATCGACCCCGGTATCATTTTCCACATGATGAAGCGCGGAGGACTGCATGCCGGAGAGGTGGAGAAGAAGCTCAACAAGGAATCCGGCGTCCTTGGCATTACCAGCCATTGGGCGGACCGCAGAGATATAGAAAAGGCCGCGCGGGAAGGCAACCATGCGGCGATCGCGGCCCAGAATATTGAAGGCTACCGCATCAAGAAATACATCGGCGCCTATTATGCTGCCCTGGGGCACGTCGACGCCTTGGTATTTACCGCGGGCGTAGGCGAAATGGGACATACCATCCGCGAATTGGCCACTGCCGGCCTCGAGGAACTGGGTATCACCATCGACCTCGAAAAGAACCAGAAGGCCAAATGCCGCAACGCCGAGCTGGATATCACCGGCGAGGGCAGCAAGGTCAGGGTTTTCGTTATTCCGACGGACGAGGAACTCGTCATGACCGAGGATTCCTACGCCCTGATGACCGGCACCTACGACGTGCATACCAACTACACATACAGTTTCCAGCATCCGTCTTACGTGAACAAGCAACGGGCTGCGGGATTTGAAAACGATCTCAAGAAGAAGCCATGGCTCGCTGACATGGTCGCCAAGCCACCAAAGAAGTAAGGAATATATGGGGGGGGAAGTCTCCCCCCTCGCTCCGAAGGTCGCTTCGCGACGCTTCTTCGCTACCCCCTCTACGCTTCGCGTTTGGGGGCAGATCCCCCAAACCCCCTTGCCGCGCTCATTGCAACGCCGGCCCCGCCGGCAACGTCATGGATGACGCCGACGCGCGCGCACGGATGCGCGCTCATTAGATCGCCGGCCCCGCCGGCAACGTCATGGATGACGCCGACGACGACGCGCGCACGGATGCGCGCTCATTAGATCGCCGGCTCCGCCGGCAACGTCATGGATGACGCCGACGACGACGCGCGCACGGATGCGCGCTCATTAGATCGCCGGCTCCGCCGGCAACGTCATGGATGACGATCTTGCCGTACCAGGCAGGCGGCGGCTATACTCAGTTCCCATGAACATCATTGAATTTGACCGATGGGCGCAGGAGCTCCTGCACATTGACCGTTTCCGTTCCGTGGACGATTCGCTCAACGGGCTTCAGGTGGGT
>SPCK01000470.1 GCA_004525355.1 Spirochaetales bacterium | reverse complement strand
GATCGCCGTTTCCACCTGAGCCTCGGTCAGGCCCCATCCGTAGAGCTCCCCAAAGGTGGTCTTGCCGGTGACCGTGTAAGCCGGGGTCGTGTGTTCCTCGGTCGTAGTCGTGTCGGATGTCTTTACTTCCCCACCCGCGGTCGAGGCGGGCTGGGGTGCGGCCGGCTCGACGGAACCAGGAACCTCGGCGGCCGTGCGGACCGTATCCGTATCGATCGCGGCTAATGTGAACCGGGACAGGTCCTTTTCGTTTACGCCGGGACGGTCCCTCAGGATAGCTATCGCGGGATCGGGCAGGACGGTGCCTTCTTCCGCTTTGTACGGTAGTCCCGCGTACAGGGCGACGAAAACACGCACCGAATCGGTACCTATCTCACTGCCTTCGGGCAGCGTGCCTGCGTATAGTTGCTCGAGCACGTTGATGCGCTCATCAGTGGCCATCGCGCGTTCGGGGGTGGAGAAAGCTTTCGCGCCGACGGCTGCGGGTACGCTGAAGGATGTTTCGATATCCTGCCACGTGTACGAGCCACGAATGTCCGCCGGATTGGCCTGTCCCGCAAATTCTCCCTGACTGAATTTAACCGGTTCCTTGGTCGACGTGGTTTCCCAGTTGTCGGTTGCCATGGAAATCCCGATGCCGGCAATGATTACGCCGATGACGATGCCAGCCAGCGGCAGAGTCTTTACCCTGGTCATACCGAGCCTCCCTTCGCGCCGCCGCCGACAGCCGGACCAGCCGCCGGATACGATCCCGCCGCGAGCAACACAGTTTCGGCGACTGGACAGGCTGCCTCGCTGGTGCACTTGAGGCACGAGATGCACTGATGGTCGCGGACCGTACCGGCTCCGGATACCGTGATGTTCATCGGGCAGGCCTTGTCGCAGGCCTTGCAGTCGATACAGGTAACCGGATTCCGTTGTATCCCGAATATACGGAACAGGTTGAATATCCCCTGGAACGCTCCGTAGGGACAGGCATACTTGCAGAACGGCCGTTCGACGAACAGGGAAAGCATGAGTGTGACGACCAGGCCGACGGCTCCTACGATCGCGATCTCGCCGGTCCAGAAGGTGAACAGCGTATAATAGGGATCGTAATCCTGGAATATCAGCTTGCCTGTCATGATCGTCATGTACGATACCCAGATCAGGACGCCGTAACGCAGGAAGCGGAGGGCCTTGTCCAGCTTCCGGGGCACGAACGTATTGTATCGCTTGCCGAAGAGCTTCCGTCCCAGACCGCCCATCCATTCCTGAACGCTGCCCAGAGGGCACACCCACCCACAAATGACCGGTCCAAACAACACCGATAGTGCCAGCGCGATGATCGCCAGCGCGACAGCGGATTCATGCACCTTCTTTACCAGCGTTCCGGTCGTGAACAGCTGCCAGAAGGACACCACGCCGCCGAACGGGCAGATCGCGTGGAGCGACGCGCCCTCGCCAAGCGCCGGGATGGTGCTGCCCTGTTCAGCCAGCGTGCCCGTTATGGCGACGAAGGCTACGAATACGAAGAAGAAGATCTGAACGCCCCTGCGTATCCAAGGCGTTGTCTTCTTGCTATTGATCGGTTTTATCTTGGCCGTCATGGTTTCTCCAGTTTTGGCTCCGCGATACGCGAGCCCGATTCGCGGGTTACTTGTAGGTCTGTGTATTCCGTTAACATACTGCCAGGGCAGCAACAGCAGCGCTGGCGCCATAGTCGGACTCGCTGGCGAACGTGGCAGAGGGCATCGCAAGAAGCGCGATTGCCCCGACCAGGATCATTGTGACTTTAAGCATTACGGGCTTCCATGTCGATGATAGGCTCCGGCGTTGGCCCTGACGGCCAGTACGAAGGCGGCGATCGAGAAACCGATGGCAGCCACAATCGCGATCCATAAAAACAAAGACTCGCCCGCGAAGGGGCCACGCGCAAAGGCCGTACCTGCGGTTGTCATTCCGTATCCAAATGCTCTTCCGTACATATTCACTCCTTGAATCGTGCTCTGCATCCTACAAGAGGACACTTTAAGTAGAGCAAGGAGCGTGCCAAAAAAGGTGTCTTATGAAAAATACATGCAGATATAATTATATATAGTAGTATGTATATATAGGGTAGAGATTTACATAAAAAAAATTCACGGGTTACCGCATATGCGGATTGGATGAGCTTGCGCCCATCCAGGAATAGCTGTAGCAGGCTATCGATTACCGGGAAAAATATTCCCGTATTAT
>SPCK01000006.1 GCA_004525355.1 Spirochaetales bacterium | reverse complement strand
GCATGGGCTTTCGGGCACGCCCGCCAGGGTACGGTCCGAGTGGTGCCTGCGCAAGCGATCTTTGGAGGACACATGAAAGATAGAATCCGTGTCAGGCTCAGGGGTTTCGACGTTCGCCTTATCGACGAAAGTTCGAAGTCCATCGTCAGCACCGTCCAGAGGGCCGGAGCAAAGGTAGCGGGACCCATCCCTCTTCCGACCAAGATCAGCAAGTACACCGTGCTTCGATCTCCTTTCGTGCACAAGAAAGCACGTGAGCAGTTCGAGATGCGGACGCACAAGAGGCTGATCGATATTATTAGCCCTACGCCTGAAGTTATGGACGCGCTGATGAAGCTCGAGCTTCCTGCCGGCGTGGACGTGGAAATCAAGCAGTAAACGGACGGTTTTGTACCGTACTGTTCAACGCTTAGGAGAAACCGATGCTTGCACTTATCGGAAAGAAGGTCGGCATGACCCAGGTTTTCGACGAAACCGGACGGCTTTCGCCGGCCACGGTTATCGCCGTTGAGCCTAATACGGTCATAGGCCGAAAGACCGAGGAGAAAGACGGGTATAATGCCGTTGTCCTCGGGTACCGCGACATGAAGAAGTCGCATGTTACCAAGCCATTCGGCGGCCAGTTCCCCGAAGGTGTGACTCCCAAGAAGATCGTGAAAGAAATGCGCGACTTCTCTGCCCAGGTCGAGATTGGACAAGCCATTGGCGTGGATTTATTCGATGCCACCCGCTTTGTCGATGTCATCGCCACCAGTAAGGGCAAGGGCTTCCAGGGTGTCATAAAACGCTGGGGGTTTTCGGGCGGCCGCAATACCCACGGTTCCAAGTTCCATCGTGAACCCGGTTCCACGGGCCAGAGCACGTATCCGCACAAGACCTTCAAGAACATGAAGCTCCCCGGCCATATGGGCAACGAGCGTGTTACCGTCCAGAACCTGAAGGTTCTGCGGATCGACGCCGAGAACGGTTTTATCGTTATCCGGGGCGCAGTGCCCGGACCGCGCCACTGTCTCGTCGTGGTGCGCTCGGCCGTCAAGAAAGCGAAGTGAGGATAGACTGAGATGGAAGGCAAAGTCTTTTCCGTACAGGGCCAGGAGCTCAGGACTATCGAAATGTCCGACGCGGTCTTCGGCCTGCCGATAAACGAGGACGTAATCTGGTACGCCATCAACAACGAGTTGGCCAACCTGCGCGTCGGTACCGCGGATACCAAGACGCGCGGACAGGTTCATGGCAGCAACAGGCGCCCGTATAGCCAGAAGGGCACCGGCCGGGCTCGCCAGGGCGATGTCAAGAGCCCGATCTACGTGGGCGGAGGTACCGTATTCGGTCCCCATCCCCGGGATTACTCGTACTCGATGCCCAAGAAGGCCAAACGCCTGGCGATGAAGAGTATCCTGAGCCTCAAGGCCCAGAATGCCACCATGAAAGTGGTGGAGGACTTCACCGTCGAGGCTGGCAAGACCAGGGACCTGATGGCCCTGCTCAAGAATCTCGTGCCGCAGGACAAGGCGGAGCGGACCGTGGTCATCCTCAAGGATGACGACGCGATGGTGAAGCGAGCGGGCCGTAATATCCCGTGGCTGCACTTCCTGTCCTATAACCGCCTGCGCGCTCATGATCTTTTCTACGGACGTTCCGTCATCGTGATGGAATCCGCGGTCAAGAACCTGAACGACTTTTACGCGGATAAATAAGGAAGGCCCCGGATGCAGTACGACAGCATACTTATAGAGCCGGTCTTGAGCGAGAAGTCCAACGTGATGCGCGAGGAAGGCAAGTTCGTCTTCCGCGTGGATCCCAGGGCTGGCAAGACCCAGGTAATGGAGGCGGTGCGACGCATGTTCGAGGTCCACCCCGTCTCCTGCGCCATCATCAACGTCAAGGGCAAGCCCAAGAGGCTTCGCTACCGCTCCGGCTACACGTCCTCGTGGAAGAAGGCCATCGTGAAGCTCGCCAAGGGCGAGAAGATCAAAGCCTTCGAGGGCGCGTAAGCGAAGGATAGGGGAATACTATGGCTATAAAGACGTTCAGGCCGATAACCCCCGGACTCAGGCACCGGGTGCAAGTGGTGAACGATGAGCTCACCTCAGGCAACGAACCCCAGAAGGCACTCACCAAGGGCAAGAAGCAGAATGCGGGCCGCGCCGGTAACGGACGTATTTCAGTACGGCGCAAGGGTGGCGGACACAAACGGAAGTACCGTGAAATCGACTGGAAGCGCGAGAAGTACGGCGTACCGGGTACTGTCGCCACCATTGAATACGATCCCAATCGTTCCGGCAATATCGCTCTGATCAACTATATCGATGGCGAGAAGCGGTACATTATCGCTCCCAAAGGTCTGGTCGTAGGACAGAAGCTGATGAGCGGTCCTCAGGCTGCTATCGAGATTGGCAACGCCCTGCCCCTTGAGAATATCCCGGTAGGCTTTACGGTACACAATGTAGAGCTGACGCTAGGACGCGGTGCCCAAATGGCCCGTTCGGCGGGAGCCAGCGCCCTCATCGTGGGTACCGATGGCGATTATATTACCATCAAGTTGCCTTCCAATGAGCTTCGGCTGGTTTTCAAAAAATGCATCGCGACCATAGGGACCGTTGGTAATGAAGATCACATGAACGAGCGCTATGGCAAAGCCGGCCGAGTACGTTGGCTTGGCAAGCGCCCGAGAGTACGCGGTGTGGCCATGAATCCGGTCGATCACCCGCATGGCGGCGGTGAAGGCCGCGGCAAGGGTTACAAGCAGCCGGTTACCCCTTGGGGCCAGCCTTGTAAGGGATACAAGACGCGTGATCCGCACAAGCCGTCGAGCCGCTTCATTGTGAAGCGCCGCAAGTGAAAGGATAGGAGCCAACCGTGTCCAGGTCAGTAAAGAAGGGCCCTTTCATTGAGAAGAGCCTCTACAAGAAGATTATCGAGGCGTCGAAGGCGGGCGACAAGAAGGTGCTCAAGACCTACTCCCGCTGCTCCACGATCATTCCCGAAATGGTCGGTTTAACCCTGTCCGTATACAACGGAAAGAGCTGGGTGCCGGTCTATGTGACCGAGAACCTTGTCGGGCACAAGCTCGGCGAGTTTTCCCCCACCCGGGTTTTCCGCGGCCATGCCGGTTCGGACAAGAAGGCCAGGAGATAGGTGACGAATATGGCAAATACAACCGGTTTTCCGGCCTGCGCCAAGTACTTGATGGGCTCGCCTTCCAAGATACGGCCTGTTGCGGATCTCGTTCGCAGCAAACCGTATACCGAGGCGGTCGCCATTCTCGAGCACTTACCCAACAAAGGCGCCAAACTGATACGCAAGGTGGTCATGTCTGCCGCGGCAAATGCGCTCAACCAGAATCGCAAGCTCGCCGAGGACATGCTCTACATCAAGGAACTGCAGGTCAATGAAGGGCCCCGTATGCGCCGCGTATGGTTTCGTGCCCGCGGGCGTGCAGACATGCTCGTCAAGCAGATGTGCCACATTTCCGTGGTCGTCGACGAAATCGCAAGGGCGGAGGCGTAACGTGGGACAGAAAGTCAATCCGATCGGTCTGCGACTCGGTATCAACAAGGACTGGAAGTCCCGCTGGTATGTGGATCCCCGTGACTACGCGAAGACTCTCCATGAAGATCTCGGGCTGCGCAAGCGAATGTATGCACTCCCCGAGGCCAGGAACGCGGACATTTCTGAAATCGAGATCGTGCGGCATCCGCAGCGGGTGACTATCGTCATCCACACCGCGAAGCCCGGCGTCCTGATCGGCCAGAAGGGTGCGAACATCGAGCGTATCGGTCTCGAGCTTCAGAAGTACGCTTCCAAGAAGATCAATATCAAGATCAAGGAAATCAAGAAGGTCGAGACCAATGCGCAGATCGTCGCCCAGGGAGTGTGCCGCCAGCTTGAAGGTCGCGGTTCATTCCGGAGGACGATGAAAATGGCCGTTGGCAACGCCATGAAGGGCGGGTCGCAGGGCTGCAAGGTCCGAATGTCCGGCCGTCTCGGCGGCGCTGACATGAGCCGCACCGAGGAGTACAAGGAAGGCCGTGTGCCGCTCCATACGCTCCGCGCCGATATCGACTACGGCTTCTATGAGGCCAACACAACCTATGGCAAGATCGGTGTCAAGGTGTGGATCTGCAAGAACGATAACGCCCTCGCGGGCGACAAGAAAGACGACGCGGGACTCATGCCTGGGCGTAGCCGCCGAGAGCATAGCGATAGGTCCGACCGTGGCGAGCGGCCGGCGCGGAGTCCCCGTACCGGTCCCGGTCCCGCCGCTGGCGGCCCCCGCGAGGCGAGGAGCTAAACCATGCTTGCACCGAAGAGAGTAAAGCACAGGAAGGTACAGCGAGGTCGCATCAAGGGAGAGGCAACTGCCGGAAACGCCATTTCATTCGGCGAATTCGGTCTGGTTTGTGAAGAACCGATGTGGATCACCAACCGCCAGCTCGAGGCTGCGCGTGTTGCGCTCAACCGTTACATCAAGCGAGGCGGAAAGCTGTGGATCCGGATCTTCCCGGACAAGCCATATAGCAAGAAGCCCCTTGAAACCCGCCAGGGTAAAGGAAAAGGCGGCCCGGAGTGGTGGGTCGCCGTCGTAAAGCCGGGAACGGTCATGTTCGAGCTTGCAGGCGTACCCAAGGATGCCGCCGTTGAGGCCATGCGCCTGGCGGGTTCCAAGTTGCCCATCAAGACGAAATTCGTTGTCCGTGCCGATATGGAGATGGAGTGATCGTAATGAAGAACTCATTCAATGAGCTGAAGCTCGAAGAGCTCGCCGCCAAGCGCGAAGAGCTCAGGAAGAAGTACTTCGACCTTCGCTTCCAGATGGTCATCGGCCATGTCGACAATCCGCTGCAGAAGCGGACGCTGCGAAGGCAGATCGCCAGGCTCAACGGCCTGATCTGCCAGCGCGAGCGCGCGGCTGCGAAAGCGTAACGGAGGAGCCGGATCATGGAAGCGAAAATCAGGAAAGAAAAGCAGGTACTGCAGGGTGTCGTGGTTAGTGACAAGATGGAAAAGACCATCGTCGTTGAAATCATGACGCGCAAGCTGCACCCGCTTTACAAGAAGTACCTCACCCGTAGCAAGAAGGTGAAGGCGCACGACGAGAACAACGAGGCCAAGATCGGTGACGCGGTTCGCGTCGTCGAATGTCGTCCGTTGTCCAGGGACAAGCGCTGGCGCCTCGCCGAAATCGTGAAACGCGCGAAGTAAGGGCTGAGAGGAATGTCATGATACAGGTTGAATCAAGGCTCAACGTGGCCGACAACTCCGGCGCCAAGAACGTCCAATGCATCAAGGTGCTGGGTGGTTCCAAAAGGCGCTATGCGTCGGTGGGGGATATTATCGTGGTTGCCGTCAAAAGCGTCATCCCGAACTCCGCCATCAAGAAGGGAACCGTAGAGAAAGCCGTCGTCGTTCGGGTGCACAAGGAATACCGCCGACCCGACGGGACGTACATACGGTTCGATGACAACGCCTGCGTCATCATCGACGCGAACAAGAACCCGAAGGGTAAGCGTATCTTCGGTCCTGTGGCTCGCGAGCTTCGCGACAAGGACTATATGAAGATCGTGTCGCTTGCCCCCGAGGTACTCTAAGGAGCGGACGATGAGCGACCAGAAGTTCAAGACCAAGCTCAAGAAGGATGACACCATAAAGGTCATTTCCGGCAAGGAGCTTGGCAAGCAGGGTAAAATCGTCAAGATAGACCTGGCTAAGGGCCGGGCGATCGTACAGGGACTCAACATGGTAAAGAAAGCCATGAAGAAACGATCCCAGAACGATCGCGGCGGCATCGTTGAGATCGAGGCGCCGATCCGCCTGTGTAATATGATGTTCGTCTGCAAGAAGTGCGGCCCCACCAGGATCGGTTACAAGATTGTAGGGGACGCCAAGAAGCGCGTTTGCCGCAAATGCGGGGAGGCTCTTTGATGGCTGACAAGAAGACTGCCTACGTGCCCCGCCTCAAGAACGTTTTCGCGGCAAACGTGGCACCTGAATTAATGAAGGAGTTTTCATACTCTTCCAATATGCAGGTCCCGCGGCTCGTGAAGGTAATCGTTTCGATGGGCGTCGGTGAGGCCAAGGAAAACAAGAAGATTCTCGATGCCGCTGTTGGCGACGTCGGTATCATCACCGGTCAGAAGGCCGTGAAGACCAAGGCGAGGAAATCCATAGCCACGTTCAAGATTCGCGAGGGTCAGGAAATTGGCTGTAGAGTAACATTGCGGGGTACCCACATGTGGGAGTTCATGGACAGGCTCATGAACGTTGCCCTGCCACGCGTCAAGGACTTTCGTGGAGTCAACCCCAATGCCTTTGATGGCCATGGGAACTACTCAATGGGCCTGACCGAGCAGATCATCTTCCCGGAGATCGACTACGACAAGATCGAGAAGGTGATGGGTATGAACGTGGCCATCGTGACGACCGCCCGCACTGACAAGGAGGCCAAAAGCCTGCTTGCCAAGCTGGGCATGCCGTTCAGGAAGTAAGGGAGAGGCAATGGCGAGGAAAGCGATGATACTGAAGGCGCTCGCAAAGCCAAAGTATATGACCAGGCATGTCAACCGCTGCAAGTTATGTGGCCGTCCGCGGGGATACCTGCGTAAGTTCGACATGTGCCGAATATGTTTCCGGAAGCTCGCCAGCGAGGGCCTTATTCCGGGCGTAACCAAATCGAGCTGGTAGGAGGACTGGAATGAGCGTTTCCGATCCCATCTCCGACATGCTGACCAAGGTCCGCAACGCGAGCATGGCCCGCCACGAGAAGGTGGACATCCCTACGTCACGCTTGAAGCTCGAGATCGTCAAGATTCTCAAGACCGAAGGCTACATCAAGAACTTCAAGAAGATCGCGCAGGAAGGCCAGAACTTCATCCGTGTATTCCTGAAGTATGACGAGGGCGAAGAGCCGATAATCCACGGCATCGAAAAGGTTTCAAAACCTGGACGACGCGTATATACCGGCTACAAGAGTCTGCCTCGAGTACACAATGGCTACGGCACCCTGATCGTATCGACCTCGGATGGCGTAACCACAGGCAAGAAAGCCACCGAGAAAAAAGTCGGTGGCGAGCTGATCTGCACCGTTTGGTAATAGAGGGGAACCGCCATGTCGAGGATAGGCTATAAGCCAATAACCGTACCGAAGGGCGTGAAAGTCGCCGTACAGGGAAACAAGGTCAACGTGGAAGGCCCTAAGGGCAAGCTCGCACAGGAGCTGGCCACATCCCTCGTTACAGTCAGCGTCAAAGACGACGTGATCGTCGTTGACAGGGCAAATGACGAGAATCAGACCAAGGCCTTCCACGGCCTGTATCGCAAGCTGATCGACAATATGGTCGTCGGCGTTTCAGAGGGTTTCAAGAAGGCCCTCGTGATAAACGGCGTCGGCTACAAAGTTGAAGTACAAGGGAAACTACTGGTACTCAGCATCGGCTTTTCAAGCGACGTATTCGTCGGAATTCCAGACGGGCTCACCGTTACCGTCGAGGGAAACAACCAGAAGATCGTCGTGTCCGGTATCGATAGGCAACTCGTAGGCCAGTTTGCC
The DNA here is from genome assembly GCA_004525355.1 of Spirochaetales bacterium. Taxonomy (GTDB): domain Bacteria; phylum Spirochaetota; class Spirochaetia; order Treponematales; family UBA12059; genus UBA5200. The sequence goes on along the minus strand of SPCK01000006.1, from coordinate 11,023 downwards.
AGTGAGATACGCAGCCTCCGGAAACCCGAGCCTTACAAGGGCAAGGGCATCCGGTACGAAACCGAGACCATCCGCAAGAAGGTCGGCAAGACCGGCGTGAAGTAAGGGACGACCATGAGCACGAAAGAACTGTCAGAGAAGATCCGCAGGCGGGGAGCTCGAAAAGTCCACGTCCGCAAGTATTTAGCCGGCACCGCGGTGCGCCCGCGATTGACGGTTTTCAAGTCCAACCGGTACCTCTACGTCCAGGTAATCGACGACGCCGCGGGCAATACCCTCGTCGCCGCCAACACTCTGGAAGAGGTCCTGAAGGGCGTCAAGACGACCGTTGAAGGCGGCAGCAAGCTCGGAGAGCTTGTTGGCACCCGGCTCAAGGAAAAGAACATTGACGTAGTGGTATTCGATCGCAACGGATACAAGTACCATGGCATCGTAAAGGCTATCGCCGACGGCACCCGGAAGGCCGGGATCAAATTCTAGGGGGAACATGTGGATAGGAGAGACAGGGACGACCGCTCCCGCGATATCTACATCGAGAAGCTCGTCAAGCTGAACCGCACCGCCAAGGTCGTAAAAGGCGGACGCCGCTTTTCCTTCTCGGCACTCACCGTGGTGGGCGACAGGACCGGCAACGTGGGCTACGGCTTCGGCAAGGCCAACGATGTAACTGAAGCAATTCGCAAGAGCATTGAGAAGGCCAAGAGAAGCATGATAAAGCTCCCCGTGAAGAACGGAACCATCCCGCACAACGTGGTGGGCGAGTTTAAGGCTTCGCGCGTCATCATGAAGCCGGCTTGCCCGGGTTCCGGTATAATCGCCGGCGGCGCCGTACGAGCAATCATGGAAGCCGGCGGCATTACGGATATCCTCGCGAAGACCGTGGGTAGCCGTTCAGCTATCAACGTGATCCGGGCCGTTTTCAACGGCCTCAACGAGATCATGGACGCCAGGGCCGTGGCTCATAACCGCGGCAAGGCGCTCAAGGACATGTGGGGTTAATGATATGGCCGACAAGATAGAGATCAAGCTGGTCAGGAGCACTATCGGACGCAAACCCGCTCAGCGGGCTACAGTTCGCGCCCTGGGTCTCCGCAAAATCAGCTCCGTAACCGTGAAGGAGGCGACACCAGCTGTGCTCGGCATGGTGGCCGCCGTCTCCCATCTTGTAGAGGTACGCCCCTACGCGGAAACCAAGGAGAAGAAGTAATGTCGGATTTCGACCTTCATCCGCCCGCCGGAGCTACGCACAAGAAGAAGATCGTTGGCCGCGGACAGGGCTCCGGACACGGTACAACCGCAGGCCGCGGCAACAAAGGCCAGCAGTCGCGTTCGGGAGGCAAGACATATCCCGGTTTCGAGGGCGGTCAGATGCCCCTCTACCGGCGCCTTGCCCATCGCGGTTTCAACAACAAAAACTTTCGCGTCGACTTCCAGATCGTCAACCTGAACGACATTGAGGTGCGTTTCGCCGCTGGCGAGATTGTCAATGCCGAAAACCTGGCTGCCAAGGGTCTCGTCCGAAAGGTCGAGCAACCGGTCAAGGTGCTCGGCAACGGCGATCTGGTCAAGGCCCTTACCTTCGTTGTCGACAAGGTCTCCGTTTCGGCCAAGGCCAAGATTGAGAAAGCCGGCGGCAAGGTAGAGACGCCCTGACCAGGGCCATACTGAAGAAAGAAGGTAGCGACCAATGGCAGGCAACGCGTTAGTAGATGTGTTCCGCATCAAAGAGCTCAGAGAACGCATTCTCTATACGGTCACCTGGCTGGTGGTGTTCAGGATCGGCGCTTTCCTGCCGATACCGGGCATCAACGCCGGTGCCCTCAAGGCGTATTTCGCCTCGGTGAATTCCCAGAGCGGCGGCATAACCGATTACCTGGACTTCTTCGCCGGTGGTGCGTTCAAGAATTTCTCGGTGTTCATGCTGGGCGTCATGCCCTACATCTCCACCCAGATCATCATGCAGCTTCTTCTCGTGGTCTTTCCCTCCTTCAAGCGCGTTGCGGAAGAAGAGGGCGGCCGCAAAAAGATTGCGCTCTGGACCCGTCTTGCCACCGTGGGCGTCGCCATCATCCAGTCTTTCGCCCTTGTCGCTTACGCCAAGACTATCGCCAAGACCAATCCCGAAGTGCTGATGATCAACGAAACGGCTTATACCCTCCTGGCTATATTGACTGTAACCACGGGCACCATGTTCATCGTGTGGATCGGCGAGCAGATCACCAAACGCGGTATCGGCAACGGAATCTCCCTGATCATCTTCGCCGGTATCGTGGCCAGGCTCCCGAACGCCCTCTATGCGCTTGGAGTCAAGATCGCTTCAGGCGAGATCAACCCGGTATTCGCGATCGTCGTTCTCCTGTTGTTTGTCGCTGTCGTCGCGTTGGTCATTTATGAACAGCAGGGACAGCGTAAGATACCGGTCAACTACGCGAAGCGGGTAGTCGGACGCAAGATGTACGGCGCCCAGAACACGTACATACCGTTCAAGATCAACCCCTCCGGCGTGATTCCGGTAATATTCGCATCGAGCCTTCTGACCTTCCCGCTGCAGATCGCCCAGAGTCTGGGCGGCGGCGCCAAGTGGCTGCGTGACTTCGCTCACTTCCTGCGTCCAGAGGGTTGGTGGTATAACATCTTCTATGTTCTTTTCATCATTTTCTTCGCATATTTCTATACGCAGGTTTCCTTGAATCCTCAGGAGATCAGCAAGAACATTCGGGAAAACGGCGGATCCATTCCAGGTATCCGCTCCGAAAAGATGGAAGAGTACCTGACCAAGATCCTGAATCGGATCGTCCTGCCTGGATCGCTATATCTGGCTATGATCGCGCTTATTCCTACGATCATCCAGAGAATATTCAACTTCCCGAGCCAGTTGGCCTATCTTCTGGGTGGTACATCGTTGCTGATTCTCGTCGGTGTTGACCTCGACACGATGTCCCAGATCGAGGCTCAGCTCAAGATGCATCATCATGACGGGCTGACCAAGCACGGGCATATAAAAGGCAGAAATCTCTAGCAAGGCGAAGCAAACCGCAAGGTCTGCGAACATGGTAAAGGTTGTTGGAATAGCAAGCGACTATTTCAACAACCTGCTGGCAGGTAGACGAGGGAGCCCGAAGCGTGGTACAAAAGCGTTTCGGGACAATACGGAGGAACTGCAATGAAAGTAAGGACAAGCGTGAAGCGCATTTGCGATAAATGCAAGGTGATAAAGCGGAACGGCATCGTTCGCATCATCTGCGAGAATCCCAAACACAAGCAGAAGCAGGGATAAAGGAGGCCGTATTCCATGGCACGTATAGCGGGAGTCGACCTCCCCAACAAGCACGTCGAGATTGCCCTCACCTATATCTATGGTATCGGACGCACCAGCGCCCGAAAGATCTGCGATACGGTGAAAGTTGATCCCGCCCGGAACATCAATGAACTTTCCAACGAAGAGGTCAACGAGCTCCGGAAACTGATCGAGACTGATTTCAAGGTAGAGGGCCGTCTGCGAACGGAGGTAGCCCTCAACATCAAGCGGCTCATGGATATTGGCTGTTACCGGGGACTCAGGCATCGCAGGGGTCTACCCGTTCGAGGCCAGCGCACAAAGACCAATGCGCGCACCCGCAAGGGCAAGAAGAAGACCGTGGCCAACAAGAAAAAGGCCTAAGGGGGTATTTGATCCATGGCTCAGACCAAGAAGCGCAAAGAGAAGAAGAACGTATATGAAGGCAAAGTCTATATTCAGGCTACCTTCAATAATACAATAATCACCGTTACCGATCTTAACGGCAACGCGATTTCATGGGGATCCTCCGGCGGTTTGGGTTTCCGCGGCGCGAAGAAGTCCACCCCCTTCGCGGCCCAGTCCGTTACGGAGCAGGCAGTATCGAAGGCCCTCAATGTAGGTCTTCGCGAAGTGCACGTGTATGTCAAAGGCCCGGGCGTTGGTCGTGAAAGCGCCATCCGCCAAATCGGGGCCCTGGGGCTCAGGATCAAGAGCATCAGCGACGTTACGCCCATTCCGCACAACGGCTGCCGACCCCGCAAAGCGCGTAGAATGTAAGGCAGGGGGAAAGAAAGAATGGCTCGATATACCGGTCCCCGGTGCAGGCTTTGCCGTACCGAGAAAAAGCGACTATTCCTCAAGGGCGACAAGTGCAAGAGCGGCAAGTGCCCGATCAACAAGAAGCGACCCGCTCCCGGCAAGGATCCCAAGGCCCGTCAGAAGAAACAGTCCGACTACGCCGTACAGCTCCGCGAAAAGCAGAAGCTCAAGAGGTCGTATGGCCTTATGGAGAAGCAGTTCCGCCTGACGTTCGAGAAGGCGCAGCGCCTTGTCGGCAAGACGGGCGACAACCTCCTGATCCTGCTTGAGCGAAGGCTTGACAGCGTGACTTTCAGGCTCCGTTTCGCTACCAGTCGGTCCCAGGCCAGGCAATTGGTTCTTCACGGCCATATCCTCGTGAACGGCAAGCGCGTCAACGTGCCTTCGTTCCAGGTCAAGCCGGGCGACAACGTTTCGGTGCATCCTTCTTACAAGACCAACAAAGTGCTTCTGGCTTCTCTGACTGAATACGAGAAGGCTGGCGTTATGCCGTGGCTGTCCCTGGACATTGACAAGGTCGAGGGCAAGCTCAATGTGCTACCGCAGCGCAAGGAGATAGCCGACATGGCCGAAATACGCGAACAGCTCGTGGTAGAGCTCTATTCGAAGTAAGGAGTGGACATGGCGCGAAAGAACCTGCTCAGGGGCTTTAAAAGGCCGAAAGGCATCACCTACGAGCAGAGCGAGAGCTCCTCGAACTACGGTAAATTCATTGCCTATCCCTTTGAACCCGGGTATGGAACAACCGTAGGAAATACCCTGCGCCGCATACTCCTGTCTTCAATCCAGGGTTACGCCATTACAGCCGTACGGATCACCAGAACAGGGGAGGACGGCTCTCAACACGTCGTCTCTTCCGAATTCGAGACCATACCTGGTGTGTCTGAGGATACCATAGAACTCCTCAACAACCTCAAGCGTCTGCGGGTTCAGTTGCCAGACGACCAGGAGCAGGCGACCTTGATGTACGAATTCACGGGTCCCATCGATATCGATGGCTCGGACCTCATGAATGACAAGGCCATCAAGATCCTGAACCCGGCTACCCGCATCATGAGTGTGGCTGCCGACGTCAAGCTTGAGATCGAAGTCCAGGTAGACATGGGCCGCGGTTATGTACCTAGCGAAGTCAATGAAAAATATATTGATGTCGTCGGAACGATACCGATGGACGCCATTTTCTCTCCGGTGACCAAAGTACGTTATTCGGTCGAGCCTACCCGCGTCGGGCACCGTTCCGACTATGACAAGCTCGTGCTCGAAGTATGGACCGACGGTACTCTCAGACCCGAGGATGCGTTGGCCGAGGCGGCGAAGGTCGCCAAGGACCACTTTTCGATATTTGTCAATTTCGATGAAGGCGAGCTTGGTGCCGATGACGAGAATGACGAGGTTGAAGAGCGGATTCGCCAGATCCTCACTACACCGGTGGAAGAACTCGAATTGTCGGTACGTTCGTCGAACTGCCTCAAGAACGCGAACATCAAGACGATCGGCGATCTCACCAAGAAAACCGAAGACGATATCGCCAAGACCAGGAACTTCGGCAAAAAGTCCCTGCAGGAGATAAAGGATCGTCTCGTTGAGTGGAATCTTGGCCTCGGTTCCACCGATTACGCAGACCTCAGGGCGCACCTGAAGACTGAGAAGCAGAAGGAAGAGACCCATGAATCATAAGAAGGGCTTCAATAAGCTGAACCGGAATGCCTCGCACCGCAAGGCTCTGATCCGGAATATGTCCACAGTACTTTTCAAGCACGAGCGTATCGTTACGACCAAGGCCAAGGCTCTGGAAGTTCGCCGTCATGCGGAGAAGATGATCACCCGAGCCAAGGAAGACAGCATCCACAACAGGCGTCTCATCGGCGCCAAGCTCATGGACGAGGCTATCCTGGTAAAGCTGTTCACAGATATCGCACCCCGCATGAAGGAACGAAACGGCGGATACACCCGAGTCTTGAAGCTCGGACTTCGCGCCGGAGACGCCGCCAGCATGGTTGTACTAGAACTTGTAGACTACAAGCTGGATATCGGCAAAAAAGATTCCAAGAAGGCTGCGAAGTCGGAAAAGGCCGATAAGGCCAAGAAGCCCGACAGCAAGGCCAAGGCCAAGGCCGCGGCGGAGACCAAGTCCAAGACGAGGGCTACCGCCAAGGCCAAGCCAAAAGCCTCGGAAAAAGCAGCTGAAAAAGCAGCGGTTGTAAAGACAGCTGCTGAAAAAACAGTCGAAAAAGCGGCCGAGTAAGGCAGGAGGATCAGATATGTCCAAAGCCCATCGCGGGAAGGGAATTGCCGAGCTCGCCAAAGGCGGCCGCGGCGAATGTCCGGTTTGCAAGCGTGGGGGCGTAAAGCTCCTTTACGAGCAGGAAGTCAATGGCGAGAAGCTGACGATTTGCAAGATCTGCAAGGCTTCGATCGCCAATAAAAAATAAAACTTGCACTCGACAATGCTGAAGTGGAAGGATCGCCCAGGGCGATCCTTTCTTTTTTCGAGTGCCACAACTGCTCTATCGTGTTCTGTTTCGTTCAGGAAACTAAAAGGCGGGTATCATGTCCGGTAGCGAGAATGCGAACAAGAAAAGATCTGTAGAAGCCGTGGGGACGCTATATGGCGTGGCGGCCTATGGACTATGGGGGCTTTTCCCCCTGTACTGGAGAGCCCTGAGCACGGTGCCGCCTTTCCAAATTCTCATGCACCGCATCATATGGGCCTTCGTGTTTACCCTGATTTTAGCGCTCGCCCTGAAACGACGCGACGCCTTGATTGCCTTGTTGCGATCACCAAGGCGCCTCATTACGACAGCAGTTGCGGGCGTACTCGTGAGCGCCAACTGGGGAATCTATATCTGGGCCGTCAACTCTGGCCGCATTATTGAAACGAGCCTGGGCTACTATTTGACCCCCTTGGTCTCGGTACTGCTTGGCGTTACCGTCTTGCGTGAAAAAGTGGATCGCGGCATCATCGCCGCCTGCGTTATCGCGGCTATAGGCGTGGGAATCCTGACCGTTTCCTATGGTAAACTGCCGTGGGTGGCGCTTTCCCTTGCCTTGACATTTGCGACGTATGGCCTGATCAAGAAACTGACTGGCCTCGACGCCCTTACCGGGTTGATGGCCGAGACTTTCTTCGTTTTCCCGTTCGCGATCGCCTACCTGTGGTTCGAGCACGCCGCCGGCCGGGGTACGTTTGGAATAATCGGAATGAAGGAAACCGTAATGCTTGCTCTCGCCGGGGTGGTAACGGCAATCCCGCTCCTTGCGTATGCTGCAGGCGTAAAGCGTATCCCGTTGTACAGGATGGGAATTCTTCAGTATATCTCACCAACTTGCCAGTTGGCGTTGGGCGTATTGGTATTCGGGGAGTCGGTACGAGGCGCGCGAGCCGTCGCATTTGCATGTATCCTGTTGGCTCTGATCGTATTCGCGCTGACCAGGAAGCATCGCAAGGCTATAAGCTTCAAGAGCGAATGCTGACTACCTTGCCCCGTTTGATAACCGTATCCACGATGTTCATTCCCGTGTGATACGCAAGATGTCGATACGAAGGGGCATCCAGGATCAACGCGTCAGCAAGCTTGCCGGGCTCTAGGGAGCCGCGGTCGCCTGCCAGGTCCAGCGCGGCTGCGCCGTTGAGCGTCAGTGCCGTCAACGCGGCTTCGGCCGACATTCCCATGTACAGCACGGCGATAGCGAACATGAGTGGTATCGATTGGCTGTAGCACGAGCCGGGATTGAGATCGCTGGCCAGTGCCACTGCGCAACCCGCCGTCATCATCGCCTTGACGTCCGGGTAGGGTTCCCGCAAAACAAACGCTGTCAGGGGTAGGCAGGTGGCAACAACGCCGGCATTCGCCATCTTCACGAGGTCGACGGGATCGGCTTTGAGCAGGTGATCCGCGCTGATGGCTCCGGTTTCGGCCGCAAGACCGGCTCCGCCAAGGCGATACAGCTCGTCGGCGTGGAGCTTGAGCTTGAAGCCGAGAGCGGCGGCCGCCTCCAGGTAGCGACGCGACTCCTCAAGCTCGAATACGCCTTTCTCGCAGAAGATGTCGCAAAACCGCGCGACGCTTTGTTCGTGCACTCGCGGCAGGACGGTCGCGATCATGTAATCGACGTAGCCTGAAGGATCGCCCTTGAACTCCATGGGTATCGAGTGGGCTCCCAGGTATGTTGGGACGATATCCACCGGTTGCAACGATGACAGACGTGACATGACCGCCAGTTGACGCAATTCCGTTTCAAGGTCGAGCCCGTAGCCGGATTTGCCTTCCACCGTTGTCACTCCGAGCTCCAGCATGCGGGCGAGCCTATTGCCCGCCAAAGCCATCAATTCGTCGACGCTCGCGGCCCGCGTGGCGTTTACCGAAGTAGCGATTCCTCCCCCGCGCTCGTGGATCTCCATGTATGGAACGCCCTCCGCGCGCCAGAGGAATTCCTCGTCGCGGTAGCCGCCAAAAACGAAGTGGGTGTGCGAGTCGACAAAACCAGGTACGACAGTCCGGCCCAGGGCGTCAATCTCATTGGGAGCCGGATCGTCAATCGGGGGCAGGTCGGCCTCGGGACCGACCCAAACGATGCGTTCGAGGTCGATCGCGATCGCCGCGTCCTTGATGACGGTCAGCCTGTCCATGGAAGACCCTCTGACGGCATCGGTGCCGGCTGGTGTGGCAAGCTGGCCGATATTCCTGATCAGGAGCGTCGCTTTCACTGCTGCTTTCCATGATGGCTCGAACCGGAGGCCGAGGCGCCTGAGAAGAGCGGATCGGAGCCGATGGTCCAACGAAGGCTCTGGATGTAATCCTTGGAAGTACAAATGGCGAGACGCTGTTGTACATTTGACAAGCATCGGCGTGTAGCCGCCAGCTCGACCTCGTTTCTTCCTGCAGTAGAGGAAAGAAAGCCTTCCAGGTAGGCGGCGCCGTTCGTCAGTCGATGCTTTTCGGTGTCCGCATAGCGCACAAGACGTTCGCGATACCAATCGGATGAAACCACATACTCCGGATCGAACAAGCGCCTGAGATCGGGATGATCCAGCGTCTTGCCTTCCCATGTACCGTAGGCCATGATGTGGAGGATAGCCGCGAGCGGCGGTATGGCCGCTTCTATCGATCCTGATTCGAAGTAATCCTTGGCGACCTTTTCCTGCGCCTCGCTGATGTTGAGTATCCCGTCCGCGAAATAATCCAGGCTTTGCAGTTCCGGCCTGAGCATTTCCTCGGGGAAGACTGCTGCCGGCGCGTCGAAAATCCTGCCCATGAAGTTGGAGACGAACAGTGGCGTGATGCGCCACCCCAGCCGGCTTGCCGGTATCGCCACTCCCTTGTGTGTAAAATCCCGGACCCGCTCAAGGTAACCGTGCTTGATGAGGTAGTCCGGCCGACGCTCCATAGGCTCGAGCCGCGCCCAAAGTTCCGGAATCAGGAGCGATATATCGTGGCTGACCTGGTACTTGTGCCCGATGTAACCGGCCGCTGACGAGAATGCATGGTAATCGCCCAGTATGAACCCGAGCAGCGCAGCGTTGAGGTCGGCCGTGGGATCGAGGGAATTGAAGGGACCCTTCGTCAGGGCTCCCTCCGACCCAGCTCCTGTCGTGGATGGACTTTTTCCGGTAAGAGAACAGGCCACGTCCATCATGAGTTCGGGGAGCTCCTGATAATGGATGGGGCCATAGACTGCCAAGGGTCGAATGCCTGCGGCCGGATCGGGTGGATTGTTTCGCCTGCCTGGCATGACGGCGCCGACTGGATGCAATACCGGTTTGTCGGCGGGTATACCGCGATAAAGGCGGGCGCCGATATCGGCGAGGTAGCGCTTTATCGGATGCAGGAAATTCGTATCCAGCTGGAGATAGCGCGGATTCTTGGACGGCTTTCCGTTGACCATACGAGGTTGGGACGATACGACGAACCAGCGGAAGCTATCATCCGCCTCGGCCCCGATGATCATGCGGCGCATGGGTTCCGTGTACTCTGACAGCTCGATAGTCCGTTCAACCATCTCATTGGCGCGAGCCCGAGAAAGCGGCTCGAAATTGGAGATGAAGCTATCCGTGCCCGCGAGGTCCGCCTCGGCCTGCTTGTCATAACCGCGAATTATGGCATCATCGGGGCGTTGGAAGAATCGAGCCTCGCAATTCCTGGCGAACTTGGCGGCATTTCCCTTGTAGCTTTCCGGCATGCCCTCAAGGCCTTCGGTCGGCACGAGCACGCTGGCCGTAATATCGTCTTCCCACTGGATCTTCCGCGCCGGCATGTAGTCCTGGCGGAGCTTGTGCAATGAGCGCGTGCCGTCGGGGGTGAATCCCACCCTGAGATAGGAACCCATGACGGGGCGCCCGTTGTAGTTGACGACGTTGCCCTGGGCACCATTTACAACATCCGCGCCAAAATGGCTCATCCAGTCGCCGCCCCAGTCGGGTTGGTAGAAACGCTTGACCAGGAACACGAGGGCTTTGACCCGTTCCGGTATCGAAGCGAGCCAGGCATTGTATTCGTCTGTATTCAGGGGAGAGGGCGACAAGAGCTTGATGACCGAGCCCAGGGAGCGCTTGGGCGACAGGATGGAACGGCTGGCCGAACCATGATTTTCGCTGGGGTCCTTGAAGCGATTGCCGTACGGATATTCTATAATAGCCTTGGCGGAGGCCATGTCGGCCGTGAAGTCGCCGACAACGATTGGAGCGTCGGTCATGGCGTCCCGGATGGATTTGGATATCTCCGATTTGCCTCCGCCTGAAACGGTGCAAGGCTTGTGGCAAAGTAAGCCCTCGGCGGCGGTTCCGATAAGGCGCCAGGAACCTGTCCTGGGGTGTTGGTTCATCCTGATTTGATACCCGGTCGGATGGATGTACGTTTCATCGGGCAGGACGCGGAGCTCCTGCGGCATGCCATCGACGGTCCATCTTGCTTTCTGGTCTTCCAG
>SPCK01000393.1 GCA_004525355.1 Spirochaetales bacterium | reverse complement strand
GTTCGCAAACCCGCGCTCCAGACCGCCCGCGCTCCGATCGCGAAGGCGCATAGAGCCAGGACGAGGAAAGACAGGATCATCGGCAGGGACTCGGTTACCCCCACGCGCAGCATATTGAAGCCCATGGCTACCACAGCCAGGCCCTCGGCGGAGCCCTTGACCAAGAGGACGGTGCCTGCCAGGTAGCCGCGCCGATCCCGCTTGATCAACCAGAAGGCGGAGAGCGCCGCCACGGGTACCAGGATACCCAGATCGAAAGCCTGGACGAAGAGGGTAGAGGACGCGTCGATGCCCGAAGGCGCCAGGCCCGAGGCCAGCGAGGGGAGTACGATCTTTCCCAGCCAGGTAAGGCCGAGGAAGAAGCCGATCGCAATGCAGAGAGCGATGGCCGAACGGCGCGGATAGCGCTGTTCACATGCGACCGCCAATTGGTCGGCATCGATCGCATATATGGAAAAGATAAATCCGTACAGGGCTGCGGCAAAGAGCGCGACGTAGAGCAGGAAAAATTCGTTGTACGCCGTTCCCACCGACATCATTCCGTAGCAATACAGGAAGTACCCCAGGCCTCCGGAAAGAAGGAGTTTTCCCCCAAGACTCCCGCGCCCCGAAAGCACGAATCCGGCCGCGAGCAGAGGAAGCCCAAAGAGGAGGGTCACCAGGTCCTGCGCCCTCTCCTGGGCGGCGCCGGATACGGAGTCCCTGCGATAGATCCCCTCCCCGTCGAGACTGACTTCCTGGCCAAACAGGCTCATGAAGGTCGGATGAGCTGCCTGCCCGCCCACACTCGCTGCCGGGCCGAGCGCATAGCCCTGCGGGGCCCTGAGTACCAGACCACCGAGCGACGCCGCCAGGCCTCCAATAAAAATGATTGTGGCCAATATTCTGGCGCTTCGAAGCGATGATGCACGCCTCACAACAAGATTTCCGTTTCCTGAATCGCTCATGATTTCTCCTTGTTTCCACGTAATCCGCGGATGATTATTTCCACCTGTCGTTCGACGATGGCATGCCTTCGCCCGGCGCCATTCCGATCCCCCTGTTCGAGCGCCATCCGGGCGGCCAGGCCGAACATCGCCGCCCACACCGCCTGTGCGGTGATCTCAGGATCGCAGGGTGAGAAAAGCCCTTCCGCGACTCCTTTGGCAACGAGGCCCGCGAGCATCTCGAACGTCTTCCGTTGCCTCGCCACTCCGGGCGACAGTGCGTTTACCCGGTCCTGGCTCGGCCCGATATCCTGCAGGAGGATGGCCTTGAAAAGTCTCGGGTGCTCACCCGCAAAGGTCACATAGGCGTGCATTCCCGCGGCCAGAAGTTCGACCGGGTTCTTTACCTCGGCGCCGATCTTCTCGAGGCTGGCGCGAAGCAGGCCGTAACCCCGTTCGACGACCTTTCCGACCAATTCGGCCTTGTCGGCATAGTGTCGATAGATTGCCGCCTGGGAAAGGCCGACACAGGCTCCCACCTTGCGCATGGAAAGCGCAGCGTAGCCGCTGGCGGCGAGCAACTCGGATGCGGCATCGAGGATGCGCTCGGCAGTATCCTTCTCCCGCGCGGAATCCAATGCCGGCGATCCGTCAGAAGCGTCAGAAGCGTCGTGGCCATGCTTCGTCTTCACATCTATCCCCCGTTTGTTCCGTGGTCCTGCTTGCCATACCCGGATGGATCTATGTTAACAGCGTTAACGTTAACACTGTTAACATACTTGAAGAATAAAGAAACGTCAAGGGAGCCAAGGCATGCAATGGGAACGCAGCCGGTAAACTCCGGAAAATCGTGCCAACGCATCCTTGAGAAAGCCTTCGCCGCCCGCTATCATGGATCCATGAGACCGACAAGCAGAACAATACTTGCTGCATCCATAAGCAATGCCTTCGGGTTCGACGGCCGCACGCCCCTCGGGGGCGGGACGCTTCCCCTTCCTCTTCTCACGGGCCGGAGCGACGAGGAAACGAAGAGTATCGACTTCCTCAACGATCTGTTTTCTCTTCTGGCGGATGGGAAAATGGAACAAGCCGGAACGCTCTGCGAACGATGGTCCGAGGCGGCAGGCTACCTGTTCCAGCAAGCCGTGGATGCCTGCGATCTGGCCTGGGCTCGCATCGACGATGGCGGCCTGTCCACCCTGCTCGCCACCCTGGCGGCCGAGGACAGGATATCGGCAGCGTCCGCCCTGGCCCGGCTTTGGGCTCCCGAGATAGCCGCCGATCGCGAGCGGACGACAAACACCTGGAAACTCAATTCGGTTCAGGCAAACGGTGAACCGATACGCCCAGAACAGGTACTCATCCAGCTGAACGGACTCTACACGCTTCCTGACCGTATCCCCGACGGCCTCCCCCCGGGGCTCGCGGCAATGGGGCGCAACGTTCTGGAGAATCCGGGGAACAAGGTCGCGGACTACGATCATCCCGTCCCGCTATTCGAAGCCGACGATGTGCACGAGTTGGTGTCCTGCCTCGCCATGCTTGAGCGGGACCTCGCCTACGAGAAATCGATCGGGACCCTGCCGGAACGGCATCGCGTTCCAGTAGTGCTCTCGGTCTCGGTTACGCATGAGGGTCTGGACGGCCCCGTCTCGACCTGGATACGGCACCTTCTCGAGCGAAAGGATTTTCGCAACTTCCGCCTGTACCTGCTCACCGAGGAGGCGTGCAGGCGCATCGATCGGGAGCTCTTCAGAGACTCGATGCCGCAATTCGGGGTCTCCGGGGCATACGGGCGCCATTTCACCGCGCTCAAATATACCGGGCT
>SPCK01000115.1 GCA_004525355.1 Spirochaetales bacterium | reverse complement strand
GTTGGCTGTGGGTCATGTTCATCGCGATTTCTCCTCCAAATATATTTGTGCAAATATATTTGATAGTTTACACAATACTGGCAATCGGCGCGGAGAAAGCAAAGGTACGTGCCAAACGGAGCTACCGCACGAAACCAAGAACCCGTTTACCGCCGATTTTCATAATTCCTCCAGGGGGAACATGCAGAACCCCTCATTGATAAAGCCAAAGACTTTGCCCGCAACGTGTCAAGTTTGACAGAAAATATTTTACTGCTTACTTCGCAACTTTTCGGTAAACACCATCGTCGTTTTTTGCTATATTCTCAAGAAAGGCATCCTGAAATCGGTTGAACCACCGGATCGGGACGCAAGGAGATTCGATGGGCATGATGATCGGGGGAAGCGCCATGGGAATAACGCTGGTGATCGTCGGCGGCATAGTCGTCGTATCGCTGATATCGGCCCTGTTCGACTACAAGGCCAAGCAAGCTAGCCGCGGTTCCATCGTCAATGACGGCGAAATCCAGAATCTTCGCAAGCGCGTCGAACTCCTCGAGGAGCAGATGAACGAGAAGGATTCCCGGATGAAATTATTGGAGCGCGACCTGCACTTCATGTCCCGTCTGCTTGAGGAAAAGCCGGGGGAAAAGTAAACCTGGCGAGCGTCTCGTCAAGCTCGCGCGCCATCTGCCATTCGCGCCCGGATCAATGCCACTCTCAGCTCCAACCAATCCGACCGTGCTTTTTTCTGCCCGAAATCCCAACTCTTCCATTCCTGATAGACGGATTCAGGGATGAAACCGCCGTCAGGCCGCTCCTTGTCCAGGATAACTCGAACCATCTCCAAGAACGATGCATCGTCGCGAACGGCAGGCACTTGGCTCAGGATCTCGACCAGATGCAAAACGTCGTACCAGATGAATGGCAGCTTGAGCTTCCGGAAATCGGTACCCATATAGAAGATATACGGATGCTCGCTCTGGCTGTTCTTCCATAAATCGAGCAGGCGCCTCGCGCCAGCAACGATGATGTCCCGGTAACGGTCGGCATCGTACGCCAGGAGCAACTTGAGCATGATCAGCGTGGCGTACGGGCATGGGTCGCCTTTCTTACCGGGTCCTCTCCATGTTCCGAGCGCGTCGGAAACGACGCAACCCCAGCAATCGCCCATCCGACGAGTGCAAAGGTAGTCCACGGCGCGATCGATCCCCGCATCCCGGTAGCCCAGGGTTATCAGCGCGTAGAGCGTCGTCGGAGCGTCACACAGGGCCCAGGCCCAGGTCGTCTCGCCAGTTCCCCCATAGCCCTTGCCGATGTTCATGGGCAGGAGGGGTATGCCGTTATCGTCCCGATGCTCGATGGCAGCCTCGATTACTGTCTGAACGCCGGGATCGTCGATCGCCATGCCAATATCGGCCAGGAAAGCCAGTTTATGAAAAAATTGCCTGGCGCTTTTGTGGCTGTTCAGGGACGGACCCGGCCAACCGCGAAGTTCGTCGACGATGCCCCGCACGCGTTCGTCGCCGTACATCCGCTCCTTGAAAGCAGCCGCCCGGGGATCGCCCGACGCGCGCGCTGCGCCATAAGCGACGAAGACCAACCCTGAATCCATCAGCTTCGCGATTTCACCAACCATCGGAATTCCCCCATGAATCGTATAGCAGGGTGTTGGAATAGTAACAGGCTATTTCAACGATCTGATAGTCGTCGACGCGGTCCTGTCACATCCAATCCTCAACTCGAAGCGAGCTCCACTATCGCGCGCATGGTTGCCCAGCTCCTCGTCGTCCCCGATATCTTGAGCACCTTTTCAATGAAATTGTTGGTGCGCCTGGATTTATCATAGCCTTCCCCGTAGTACGAGTAGACTGTCCGGCCGACGACCTCGTGCGTATCGACTCCATTCATCGTATCCAGCAGGATGGCTGCGTCGGCCGCTCCCGGCTCTTGCGCCAATACGGTAACGTAAAGATTCTCAGGGTCCCCGAAGCTCGCCAACGGGTGCGCGGCGACGACGCTCCGCAGTTCCTCCAGGGTCAGCAGTACCGCCACGACGGGCTTGTCGATCTTGCTCCTTATCTCGTAGCTGATCTCGGCTTCCATTTTCTTTCGGCTGGTGTCATTCGTCTCGAATATCGCGTTGCCGCTCTGGATATAGATCCTGATCTTCTGGAAACCGATATATTCCAGAATAGTCCTGAAATCTTCCATCTCCAGAATGACGCCTCCGACGTTGACGCCCCGCAACAGTGCGATGTACGTACTCATGTTCCCAACTTTCCGTCAGTAGGCTGCTGGCAAAGCAATCGACTTTGTCAGCACCTTGTCAGTCCATCCGTAAACGCGCATGTCAGACAACACGTGCGTCGCCCGGAAACCCATGTCTCTTTGTTTACGATAATTTACGTTCAATATATTCGCCGTAGTCGACCACTGCCTGTTCATACTCGCGGTCCAGGAGGGGGCTTGAGATCATGAAATCCGCGGTGGATCGGTTGCAGGCGATAGGCAGATTGTACAGCACTGCGATCCGCAGGAGCGCTTTGACGTCCACGTCATGGGGATGTGGCGACATGGGATCCCAGAAGAAGATGATTGCGTCTATCTCTCCGTCCGCGATGAGGGCGCCCAGCTGCTGGTCGCCGCCAAGCGGTCCGGACTTGAGCTTGCGTATCGCAAAACCCTCCGAAATCGTAGATCCCGCCTTGCGTCGGATAGTTTCTTCCACCAGGCGTCCTGTCGTGCCCGTGCATACGAGAATATGACGCATAAGCGTATGCCAGTTGTACTCTACCCATTCAACCATGTGTCGCTTGCGATTATCGTGAGCCACCAGGGCGATTCGCTTGATCTTTTCCATATATATCCTCCCCGTAGCAAGTATAACTACTCAACAATATGTCAACCAGAGGATCGTCTCACCGTCATTCGATATCCCCTGGACACCCTGCACTACTCGGCCACACCCTGAGTTTCAAATAAATTCTTGAGAAACGTATCCGTATTCATTGCATTTTGACACTATTTGCTATATTGACTGTTACAATGAATGGCCATTCATAGTACACTCAATGCTCGAGGGGGCTCTATGAGTCACAGTGCAGTAATGAGCAATTTCCCTGCGTTGAGAATCGGCGAGCTGATCGCGCGAGTTCCCATCGTGCAGGGCGGCATGGGAGTAGGCATATCGCTCTCCCGATTGGCCAGCGCGGTCGCCAATGAAGGCGGTGTCGGCGTAATCTCCGCCGCCATGATCGGCGCGGCCGAACCCGACATAGGCAGCAATCCGCTCGAGGCCAACATCAGGGCTCTCAAGCGGGAGATTCACAAGGCCAAGGAAACCATCAAAGACGGGCTCCTGGGCGTAAACGTCATGATGGCCCTGACCAATTTCGCCGACATGGTCAGGACGTCCGTGGAAGAAAAGGTGGACATCATCTTCGCCGGAGCGGGCCTGCCCATGGATCTGCCCAAATACCTCGTGGACGGGGCCAAGACAAAGCTCGTACCGATCGTCTCATCGGCACGCGCTACGACCATTATTATCAAACGGTGGCTCTCGAACTTCAATTACCTTCCCGACGCCATCGTCGTTGAAGGCCCCAAGGCCGGCGGCCACCTGGGCTTCAAGCCCGAGCAGATCGACGCGCCCGAGCACCAACTCCAGGTCATCGTCCCCGAGGTCATCGCGGCGGTACGGCCCTTCGAGCTTGAATCCGGAAGAAAGATCCCCGTCATCGCCGGCGGAGGCATCTATACCGGTGAGGATATCGCCGAGTTCCTGGAAATGGGAGCGGCCGGCGTCCAGATGGGTACCCGGTTCGTCGCGACCGACGAATGCGACGCCGACATAGCCTTCAAGCAGGCGTACATAGACTCGTGCAAGGACGACATTACGATCATCCAGAGCCCGGTGGGCCTTCCTGGTCGTGCCATACGAGACGATTTCCTGCGTCAGGTAGAAGAAGGCAAGAAGCATCCGATCAACTGTCCATTCCATTGCCTGATTACCTGCGACCCCGAGAACAGCCCCTACTGTATCGCCGCGGCCCTCGTCCAGGCGATGAAGGGCAGGCTCAATAACGGCTTTGCCTTCTGCGGTTCCAACGCATGGCGCGTCAACGCCATCGTACCGGTCCGCGAACTGATGCGCTCCCTCAAGGAAGGCTTTGAGAAGGCGGTCGGGAAATTCAAACCGGCCTGATCAGGCAGAACGGGGCGACATTCAGTCGTAAGCGAGGCGGGTCTTTTCGTCCGACATGGTCGGCTTGAGCCGGGGCTTCCATTCGGGAGCGTTCCAGGTGCCAAGCCGGTCATGGATGGCCAGGTATTTGGCGGGGATGGGATGCGTCCCGACGACGACACGGACCTTATAGCGCTCTTCCATGAACTTGACGAAATAGTCGATACGCGGACAGGGCGGATAGCCGACCACGAGGCCGGTGGCCAGATGGATGGCCGTGACGCCGTTCTTGACCATTTCCTCGCCGGCGTACTCGATGTTGCCGCCAGGACAGCCGCCGCAGCTGGTATACCCCGCCAACTCGATTTCTTTATCCCTGTAGATGGAAAAGGCTCCTTCACGGTTCCTGAGCGCGCGCAGGCATTTCCCTCCAGCGCAGCTCCTATATCGATCGCAGATTATTATTCCTATTCGTTCCGTATCAGCCATGAAAACCTCCTTGGTCTGATTTAATGCTAGACCTATGGGCGATAACTTTCAAATGCTCATCATCAATTGTACAGCCCGATGCACCCTCCCATGGGGTCGAAGCACGGACCGCCTGACGTCCCTTGGCCAGTTGCCTGTATAGACCTCTGCGCTACAACTCAACCTTGACAGTCGGTCGATCACGTGCATTCTTGATTTCATGATCATAACTCCACTCATGGAGGACTACTGCCCCAAAGGCGGTTTCCGCGGCGAACACGGATTGTCGCTTTTCATCGAGACGCAGAAGGCCAGGATCATCTTCGATACCGGGCAGACAAGCGCGTTACTGCAGAACGCGAGAACGCTCGAAATCGACCTGGCCCGGGTGGATGCCGTAGTCCTCAGCCACGGCCATTACGACCACTGCGGCGGGCTTGACGCCCTGTACGCGGCGATCGCTCCGGTGTCGCCCCTCCTGTACGCCGGAAAAGGCTACTCCAACCCAAAGCTGGCCAAAACAGAATCGGGCTCGCGGGATATCGGCGTACCGGCACCCGCAGGCCCCGGACGCGCGCCGCGGGCGATCGAGGTGGCCGGTTTTCGCGAGATCGCGCCAAGGGTTTTCCTGCTGCCGCACGCGAAAATCGTCGACGGCCTGAGCGCCAATCCCAGGTTCCGTACCGTGGTGGACGGAGAAGAGCGCCTCGATGAATTCGACGACGAGGTATCGCTCGCGTTCGACGAGGCCGACGGTATCGTCGTGGTCACCGGGTGCGCGCACCGCGGCATTGTCAATATCCTGGAGGAGGCCAGGCTCGCCTTCCCCGGCCGTCCCGTGTCCGCCGTGGTCGGAGGATTCCACCTCGTCGACGCTCCCCGGGAGACCATCGATCGCGTCGTCGATGGCATTGCGGCGATAGCGCCGGGGAAGATTCTCTGCGGCCACTGCACCGGACCGCGCGGATTCGCCGCGTTGTACGCTCGCTTCCCCGACAGGGTAGCTTGGTTGTCGTGCGGTCTGCGTTCCGAATTCTGACACACCCCGTGAGTCCGAGATTCGTCTGGATAGTCCTTCATGACCTTGACGCCAAAACTGTCAAGTAGTACGTTTTGTGCGTTCCGGGCCGTTTAGCCGGCCCATACCATACTTGCGCCCGAGAATCGGCGAAAGCGTATCCGGGCAAGGAGGCCATCATGGAAAAAAAGCTGGACGCCTCGTTCTTCGAGGCGGATCGGGTGCTGTTCGTGGGATATTCCAGGAAGCACGCCGTATTCTGCAAAGCGATTCGCGAAGCGTTCGAATCCCGCGGCACTGCGATCATCGCGGTCAATCCCAACCCGGGCACGTACGACACCACAGTATACGCCAGCATCGACAGTACGCCCGGGACATTCGAACTTGCGTACGTGCTCACCAACAAGGCGCACAGCACCGCTCTCGTCGAGCAACTCGCCGCCAAGGGAGTAAAGCGAGTGCTCTTCAATTCGAAGATGTCCGTCGACGCGGCGATACTCGAGCACTGTTCGAAGCTCGGCATGCAGACCGCGGTCGCCTGCCCGATGATGGCGTTGGGCGGCGGCTTTCACCGCTTCCACGGCTGGCTTTCCGGCGTACCCCGCGCGACTGTACGGCTATCGTCCACGTCACTACCGAACCGATGAAGGCCAGTCCCTACGGTTCTGCTTACAGACCCCTCCTGGCGCTGAGCGGATTGTTCACGCTTGGTGCCGTAATCACCCTCATACCAAACGCAGGAGCCTCGTGGCCAAACATCCTGGGCTACCCGTCGGTCTGCACCTTTACTCCGGGCGCCACTTTCGCTTGCGCGCTACTGGCCGCGATCACCTGTACGATCAGGGCGCGCCTCGTACGCAGAATACCGTCGCCGGTGTTCGTGCCGATCGCGGTGGTCGTCCTGCTAGCCATTGGCTTGGGCGTATCCACCGCGGTATGGGCAGGCCAGAAGGCCCAGTACGCCGACACGACGAGCGCCGCGTCGGCGGTAGAGTAGCCTGTCCGGAGGAATTCCCGCCAGACGCCCGGCTATTCGAGTCCGCTTATTGGCGTTCCCTTGGGATACTCCACGCTGAAAGAAAGCGGCAGAACGGTTTCCTGCCCTGGAGCCAGTCTCAGCATCCACTCAAAGGTATCGTTCGCCAACTTCCTGAGGGACTCGGTATCCTTGGAATATACCGGCGCCAAGGCCTTTACGACTATCTGGTCGTTGACCGAGACGGGAAGCTGGTCCGATACCGCAAGGATGATTTCCCTCCGTT
>SPCK01000103.1 GCA_004525355.1 Spirochaetales bacterium | reverse complement strand
GCGAAAAACCCGCCAGCCCAGAATCCAGGCTGCGAGAGGCCTGTACTTGGGACCAGTACTCGTATGCGGCTGGGTTCGCGTTCCAAAACGACCGAGCTATCGGAGGGGAGCGTCGAGACGGGAACGCGCAGCTCGTCACCGTCGTCTCGGCCCTTATCCTGGAGCTTGTCGGTGGCCATGTCGGCCAGACGCGACAAGGCGCGCGACAGCGACCCGCCCCGTTCCTCGCCGCCCGGGACCGCGGAACCGGACACGCCCGATTGTCGCGGTGATGATACGCCGGGAATGGGTAGTTCCTTCCGGAGAATGTGCGCGGCGTCCCCGGGAGGCAGGATTCGCAAGGCCTCGTCCGGTTCCAGGTACTGGCCGAGTACGAAGTCAAGGCGCGGGGACAGTTCCACCAGCGCGCCTGGATCGGGTTTGAGGCCGCGTTGAGGAAGGTCCGAGGGGTGGGTTCCCGTCAGGAGGAAGCACGCGGTGGCCGCAGCTGCATAAAGATCGGAGCGGACGCTGGCTCGGCCCGAGACCTGCTCGATCGGGGCATAGCCGGCTGTGCCCGTCATGGTGGTCGTATCCCGGTACGCCAGTCTCACAGCATCCTGTACGCCCGAGAAATCGACGAGCGCAAGAGACCCGTCCGGCCGCTGGATGATGTTCTTGGGATTGACGTCCCGGTGAATGATGGGTGGCCGCAGCGATTGCAGGTATGCCAGGATGGACAGGAGTTCGGCGAGCATGGATTCGATCTCGGCCTCTGTCCAGCGCTTTCCATTGGCGGCATCGGCGGCCAGGCTTCGACCGGGTACTCGCTCCATCGCCAGTCCAAGAACATGCCTGTCGTCCTCGTCCAAGCGGAACGAGTCCACGTAGCGGGGTACAGCCGGATGCCGAATGGCCTTGAGGGCGGCCGCTTCCCGCTCAAAGTAATCGTATCCCTTCCAGTCAGGCATTTCGCCGAGCGACAGCAGTTTCAGGACCAGCGGAGATCCGGGGGCGGCGGCAGCGCATGCGTCGGTAGCGACGGCGGCCCAGGTTTCCGCGAAGGGGCTGGAACCAAGTCTTTCTGCAAGTTTATACGATCCCCGGAGAATATCTCCCTGTTTCATCGCCGTCTTCCTTCCAGGTCCCTGGTCCGGGTCGCCGCTTCCTCCCGTTGGGCAAGCAGCGAGGGATTTCCCTGGCCGCTCAGCTTGGTCAAAAGTTCATCGCACGTATCCCGCAGGTTGAACCATGCGTCGTAGTAATCGGGTCGCGATTGGACAGCCAGGTTGAAGTACCGGAGGGCATCGTCCAGGCGGTCGGATTGGAACATGATGACGCCCAGGTTGTTGGCCGCCTCCGGATGGTTCGGCGCCAGTTCCAGGGCACGCCGGTAACGGGATTCTGCCTCGTCGATCCTGCCCAGTTCGAACAGGGCGAGACCCAGATCCGCAAGAAGGTCCGGCTCCTCGCTGCCGAGGGCGAGCGCTTCTTCCAGGTAAACCCTGGCGTCCCTTGCCCTTCCGTCCTTGAGCCGTGCCAGTCCCAGGTTGAAGGCCAGATCGGCGGATCCTGGATCAAGCGCCCGGGCCTCCAGGAACGCGTCAGCAGCCTCAGCGTAGCGACCCTCGGTCAATAGGTTTTCGCCCCGTCGTGCGGCGGTGGCTGGATCTTCCATACCCTTGTAGGTTCAGAGACCCAGGGGACCGGGCAGCAGAATTCCCGCGGCGATCAGCGCCCCAGCGGGCAAAACTACCAGGACCAGGACATCCAGAGGCCACTTGGCGCGTCGAGCGCCTGACATGGCATTGGACAGGAAGATGACCAGAATGCCGGCGATGAAGCTCATGGCATTGTAGGACAGCGCGGGAATCTTGTGTGCCAGCTCGTACAGCCAGTGCATGAAGCTGATGTCCAGGGAATTGCAGAAATACAGGAAACTGACCGTAAACCCAATGAGCACCGGCGTGTAGCGCTGATCCGATCCGAAGAATACCCGAAGAAACAACAAAGAATAGAAAAAACCGATGAGGGCGATCGGGGATCCCCAGCCACCCAGGCGCTCGATCATGAAATTCTGCAATTGGGGTAGGTTCAGCATCTTGAGAACGAGCGGTGCCAGTAAAAGGAATGCTGCCCATCCGATGATATTGAAAATCTTCTGCCTGAGCCCGCCGGCTGCCTTGGGAGAACCTTGTGTCTGTTCAACTGAAGTCTGCTGATCGCTCACGTTTTCCTCCATGCCAGATGCGGCTTGTTCGAAATGAAACCAGCGCAACCCAGGGCCATCAAGCGATCGGCATCTTGCTGCTCATCCACGGTCCATGGGAGAACGGGCCGGCCGCCCGTGACTCGCTTGACTGACATTGCCAGGCGTTTGACCATGATGTGCTCGGGTTTCAGGAAGTCCGCCCGGCCAAGCCACCGGCCTTCGCCGTGCCGCAGGTAGAAAGGCAGCTCGTCCGAATCGCAGTAGATGATTCCGGTAGCCACGTCGGGCCGGAGCGCCTTGAAGCGTTTGATGGCAATCGGATTGAAGGAAGAAACTATGATAGAGTTCCTGCCCAGATTCATCGCGCTCAAGAGCGTTACCAAGGCCGCCTCGACTCCGCGGTCGGTGGCCTTGGGCGCCTTGATCTCGATGTCGAAGTACATGTCCGGGGTAAATTCCTCGAGCACGTCCGCCAGGAGCGGCGGGTGCTCGCCCTTCCAGCGATCGCCTTTCCATGCCCCGACGTCCAGGTCTTTCAATAGTTCGTAGCCCGTTTCCTCGATGAGCATCGTGCTTCCCGGGGATGTGCGGGTCGTGACCGCATCGTGCATGACCACGAGCTTGCCGTCGGCCGACAAGTGGATGTCGAGCTCGATTCCCGGAATTCCGTAGTCCCTGGCCAGCCTGAAGCTGGCCATCGTGTTCTCCGGAGCTTCCGAAGATAGCCCCCGGTGTGCAAAAACCAGTGGACTTGAACGGTCGGGCAGCAATGGCAATCGGTGGGGCATGGTGTCAATCCTTGGGGGGTTCGGTCCCAGTGAGTTTGCGTTTCAGGGCCGCCAGGGCGTCTTCAGCTCCAAGGGAAGCCAAACCCTGCTCGACGGCCGCGGATGGTCCGCCCAGTGCCTCTCCGGTGACTATTTGCATTTCTGCCAGGAGCAGGTCAGCATCGACAGAATGTTCAGTCGCCGCGATGATCGGTAGGCGTTCGCGCATGCGCGCGATTTTGGCGGCAAGTTCGGCCTTTTCGACTGAGAGTGTCTCCCGTTTCGCGTCCAGTTCGGTCACTTTGGCACGGGCGGCTGCTTCCAGTTCGGTTGCGCCTTTCTGGGCGGCCAGCTCGACCCGCTTGCCCCATAGTGCGAGTTCCTCGGCTATTGTCGACAGCTCGCGCTCTCTCGTCTTGAATGAAGTCAGGAACTCGAGGACATAGGCGCGCGCCTCGGCCGCGCCCATGCCCCGAAGGTCGGTATCGTCGGACATGGGCGCTCCCGTCACATCTTGAAGGTAACGCCGACGCCGAGCTGGTAGCCGCCGTAATTGTCGAAAGGTCCGCCAAGACCGCTGACGATGCCCAGCATATAGTCAAACTGTCCTTCAACGAAGATTTTCATGTCACGGGTTACCAGGAACGATGCGTAGGCACCCGCGGAAATACCGTAGTGCGTGAACCAGGGATCGTCGGACTCGCTTGCGGCGTCCTCGATGAGGCGGACGATGGCGTTGGTCGAGCCGGCGAGGCCCGCCCGCGCGCCCACTTCTAGCCGTCGCATGAACATGGAATACTCGGCGCCGATGATGGCGTTGAGCGGAAGCCACATGTCCGAGTCCAGGATCATCTGCACGGCGGCGTAGGGGCGTACGTTGAAGAAGCCTCTGGTCATCTCCGCCCGCGCGCCGACCAAGAACGACGTGTCGCTGGCGAACGCTCCATCAACCACCGAGTAGGTGTGGGCGTATACAGCCAAGTCTGCTCCCTGCCTCGGGATTTCCTTCAGCTGGGTGTCCTTGACCACGGGCGTCTTGCTGAACAGAACGATGGCGGTTGATACTTCTGGGCCGACGTCCTTTATCAACAGGAGGCCGACCTCGCGCTCGTCCTTGTAGCCTTCGAAATCGCTGCCGGTTATTACGGAATACTCGTCGCCCTTCTTGATACCCATGTTGGTGCCGAGCTCGATCTTGATATCGCCGCCTACCGAGCCCAGGACCCTGGTGTTCAGGGTAAAGGCGGGAACCTTGCGGATTTCGTACTGGAGCTGCATCGGGATGCCGTCGATCGCGCCCTGGATGGATTTATACTGGGTTTCGCGGCTGGAGCCACTGGTCTCCACATTCGCGATGCCCAGGAGCGTGCCGTCGGCCACGTCGATGAAGCTGATGTTCGTCTTGATGTCCGTGCGCCATTCCTTGTTGCTGACGAATTCGCTGTTGAAGGACGTAACTACGGGAACGGCGATGATGAAGGCGCCGACCAGCTTGTTGAAATCCGCCTCGGTCAGGAATGCCTCGCCGAATTGGTATTTTTCGGGAAGGACGAAGTTCGTCTCCTTGATCTGTTTGAGTACGGTAATGAATTGGTCCACGTCTGCGGCGGCGAAGCGTTGCTGCATGCCGAAAATGGTAAACCGGCCCAGGTCGATGAATACCCGCTGGATATCCACGTCGATGGTTCCCAGGGTTTCAAGCGGGATGTTCCAGCCGTAATAACCGAGTGAGAAGATGGCGATTTCCTTTTTTTCGCTGACTGTGGGTTGTGCAATGACGGATGCCGCCATGGCGATGATCAATAACGCGGCTATCGCCACTATCTTCCTGCTTCTCATGATTCCTCCCGAGAGGTATCGGCGCCATGCGCCGTACTGGACTGACGAGCCGGCCGTACAAACGACAAGCTTCCGCGGCAGCCGCGGCAAGTTAAATCTTCCATTAAACCGCCCGTGCTGTCAATGCGGAATGCAGGTCTTCCGGCTATTGCCTCTCTGAGCTTCAGCGCGCTATCGTTCCGCCATGGGCATAGGATACCTGGATGGCGATGATGATATTGTGGCTTTGGCCACGGTTCCGGGCGAGGGGGCCATTTCTGTAGTCCGCACCGCCGGACCGGGCTGCATCGACAGGCTGGCTGGCGCCTTCTCGCGCCCCGATGTGCTGAAAGGCGCATCCGGATATTCAGCGGTTTATGGAAAGCTGCTTGACAGTGATGGGACTGCCGTGGATGAAACGGTAGCGGTGGTGTTTCGCGCCCCGAAGAGCTACACGGGGCAGGACGGTGTCGATGTGATGTGCCACGGCGGGCGCGCCACCGCCGAGCGAGCGCTTGGGGCGCTGGTATCGGCCGGGTTCAGGCTGGCCCTGCCCGGAGAGTTTACTTTCAGGGCTTTTGCCTCGGGCAAGATGGACTTGGCCAGGGCCGAGGCGGTCGATGAATTGGTACGGGCGCGTACCTTTGCGGCGCAGGCGGATGCCCTGGCCAGGCTGTCTGGCGGTCTTTCGCGGGAACTCGAGGGATTACGCAGGGAGTTGGTGCGAATCGCGGCCGCTTGCGCCCTGCGCCTGGATTACGGCGAGGATGAGCATCCTGAAGATATCTCTGATGAATTACCCGCGATCCGTTCGCTTCTGGCCGCCTGCAGGGCTTTGGCCGCAACGTATACCGTCGGCAGGCTCCTGAAAGACGGCGCGCGGGTCGCGCTTGCCGGTCGTACCAACGCGGGCAAGTCGAGCCTGTTCAATCGCCTGCTCAAGGAGGAGCGTGCCATCGTCTCGAATGCGCACGGCACCACGCGCGACTATCTGGAAGCCGATCTGGACCTGGGGGGCGTTCCGGTCAGGCTTCTGGATACCGCGGGTCTGCGGGACAGTACCGATCCGATCGAGGTCGAGGGCGTTCGCCGCTCGACGCTGGTCGCAGGGGGCGCCGACGCGGTGGTTTACGTGGTGGATGCTATCGATGGCCTGTCGGAAACCGACCGATCCTTCGTTGCCGCGCGCCCCGATGCCGTGCTTGCGTGGAACAAGGTCGACGAGCCGTCAGCGCATGCTGCGCCACCCGGCTGGATCTCCGTTTCCGCGCGCACGGGCTTGGGCGAGGCCGACCTGGCGGCAGCCATCGGGGCACGGCTGAGTGGATCGGCCGGCGCATCCGGCGGGTTTGCCGCTTCCCGTACGAGAATAGCCAGCGCCCGGCAACGAGACGCCCTGCTTCGGGCCGCCGAATGCCTGGCGGACGCCGAGAGCGCGATCGCCAATGACAGTCCCGTCGACCTGATCGCCCTTGACGTGAGTGCCGCCCTCATGGCCATCGGCGAAATAACCGGGGAGACCACCGGCGAGGATATCCTGGATTCGCTGTTCGGTCATTTTTGCGTAGGAAAGTAGGAAACGATGGATTGTGACGTACTGGTCGTCGGCGGAGGGCACGCGGGCATCGAGGCCGCTTTGGCCGCCGCCCGCCTGGGATGCGTGGTTCTCATGGTAACCCAGAACCCGGACGCTATCGGCCGTATGTCCTGCAATCCCGCCGTGGGAGGTCTGTCCAAGGGGAATCTCGTACGCGAGATCGATGCCTTGGGCGGGCAGATGGGCCATTTGATCGACCGGAGTGCCATTCAGTGGCGCCTGCTCAACCGATCCCGGGGTCCGGCCGTGCAAGCGCCTCGGGCACAGGCGGACAAAGCCGTCTACGCTGCGGAGGCGCGGCGCTCCGTTGAAACTCAGACGGGACTGTCCATACTGATGGATACGGTAACCGATCTTCTCGTTTCCGGGGACAGGGGACAAGTCGAGGGAGTGGTCACCGAGCGCGGCAACCGGATTTCTTCCCGTGCCGTGATCGTGGCGGCGGGCACCTTCCTGGAAGGCACGGTATTCATCGGCGACTGGCGCGCCCGCTCGGGGCGCCTGGGAGAGCCCGCGGCCCTCGGCTTGGGTACGGCTCTCAGGGCCAGGGGCTTTCCTGTCGGCAGGATGAAGACGGGAACACCCGCCAGGATCAAGGCATCGTCGGTCGATCTTGACGCCCTGGAAGTCCAGCATGGCGATACCGACCCCTTCCCATTCAGCTTCATGACCGAATCCTTCCGACCGCTGGACATACCATGCAGGATAGCCTACACCAACGAGCGGACCCATGCCGTTATTGCGGCCAACCTC
>SPCK01000417.1 GCA_004525355.1 Spirochaetales bacterium | reverse complement strand
GCGGCGGCCCTTTTCGATACGCTCATACGCCGTCTCGGTCTGGGTCAGCTGGCGCAGGGAGTCCGAGCCCGCGACGTCGCCGGTCTCGAACGTCTCTACGGTCGTGGACGTCAGGATGTCGTTCGAGTTGCGTACGGCTTCCCGCAGGTAATTGTCCGAGATCGCGGTGCGTACCGCGCTGTCGATGACGTCATCGAGTTTGCCGTAGGCGCGTTCCATCGTTGTCATGGACTTGTAGAACGTGGTCGGGTCGTCGATACGCCATCTGGCCGTAGTGTCGACGTAGATGAACTGCTTTTCCTTGGTGGGAATGCGCTGCGGTTCACCGTCCCAGGAAAGCACCTTCTTGGAATAGATGACGACATTGTCGATGAAGGGTGTCTTGAATTTGAGGCCTGCGTCGGTTTCAATCCGGGAAATCTGTCCGAAACGAACGACGACGGCCTGATAGCCTTCAGGCAGAATATACAGTGGCCCCATCACGAAAAACGCGATGATCAGTACTGCCACGACTACTGCTATGGTAATCAAGCGCTTCATTGCTTGCCTCCGGTCGGGTTCCCGATGGTCTTGAACGGAATGAAGTTGCTGAGCGTACTATCGATAAGCTCGACCCCGGTTTCGTTGGAGAATATCTCCTCCATCATCTCGTAATACAGGCGATCCCTGGTTACATCAGGTGCTTTCCGGTATTCGTCGTACACGGCTTTGAACCGGGCCACGTCACCGTTGGCTCGATTGACGCGCTCCGTAGCGTAGCCTTTTGCAATCTGCACCATACCGTCGGCTTCGCCGCGTGCCTTGGGAATTTCCTTGTTATAGGCTTCCTTGCCTTCGTTGATGAGCCGGTTCATATCCTGTTGAGCCTTGTTAACGTCCTCGAAAGCAGACTGAACCCCTGCCGGAGGGACGATGTTCTGCAGCTTGATTGCTATGATATCGATGCCAAGACCATAGCCTTTGAGGGTCTCGTTCATGAGCACACGGCCTCGTTCCTCTATCGCTGTGCGCGAGGCGCCCAAGATATCCAGGATGGTCGTGTCTCCTACGAGCATGTTGATGATTGACTGACTTATATCCCGTATGGTCTTGTACCGGTCATCCACGTTGAAGAGCCATGCCATAGGATCCTTGATGCGGTACTGGATGATCCATTCAACATCGACGATATTCAGGTCGCCGGTGAGCATGGTTGACTCTTCGGGATAACTCCTCGTGTCATAGGTAGTCACGATGCCCGCTTTTTCAGTCCTGAAGCCAAATTGCTCGGACTGGATAACTTCCGTCGGTACATTGAAATTCTGCTGGATCCCGAACGGTAGCTTGAAGTGCAGTCCGGGCTCGGCGATTTTCGTGTACTCACCGAAGGTCAGCAGGACGCCCCGCTCGGATTGATCGACGACGAAGAAGCTCGTTCCCAGTAGTACCAGAACCGCCACCACCACGATGATGACGATGATCGTACCTATCTTGAGCGGTCCCCGTATCGGCGTAATATTTCTTTCTGCCATCGGAGCCTCCTTTGTTATCAAGGGTACCGCCTCGGAGCAATGGAATCAAGGTGTTTTTTTAAGGCTCTGGTCCTGCGGCAAGAGTGTTTGGGGATCTGCGGGGCAGGAACGAAGCCGGGATATCCAGAAAAATGCTCTTTATTGTGATTTCCGCACGCGGTGACAGTTCCGCCACGACGATTCCGGGGTTCTCGATGCCGATATCTTCGGGAATCCCGAGTTCGGCACAATGCAGGAGGTACCCCCCCGCAAAGGCCGAGCCTCCGTATTTGGCGTCACCGGAAAGAGGATGGCCGTGGATGGCGGCCTGTGCGCGTATCTGGTGGGTAAAACCGGTCATCAGCCGAATTCGCGCCAACGTGCGGCCCGCCGCGTATGCCAATGGTTCCACCAAGGTAGTGGCGGGGCGAGCGCCTTCCCGTCCGGCTTCGGTTTTTCCGTCACTGCCGGTACGGGAAAGTGTATCGACCCACTCCTCGTTTCCGTCAAAGCGGCCGTCCAGGACAGCCAGGTAGATCTTGTCGACTCGTCCCTCCCTGAGGGCAAGGCTGAAGGCCCGTGCGCCCGCGATACTCGCCGATATTGCGAGCGCCCCGCTCGTGTTGCGGTCGAGCCGATGCAGGGGGGCGGGGCGAAATGCCAATGATCCGGAAGCGCGCGCCGAAAAATATGCAGACGCCAGTTCGTCCAGCCCCCCCGCACCGTGAGTCAAAAGACCTCGAGGCTTGTTGACGATCGCGAGATCCGACGTCTGAACGATCAATATGGCCGCGAAAAGGCTGGATCTGTCCCCGCCGGGTGCATCTTTCCGATCGAGGCTCCCGGCGGCAGAATCCGGGTTCCCCGACGCATCGCTTGAACGGATGGCCAGAATATCGCCCGCTGACACCCTGTCCTCTGGTTTGGCTTTCATGTTGCCGAGCCGGATCGACCCAGTCCTGAACAGCCGATACAGGGCGGAAAGGGGCGTGTCGGGGTACAATCTGCGCACGATCCTGTCCACACGCCGTCCGTTGTCATCGGGACCGGCGGTAAACTTGCGTACCGTTATGCTCAT
>SPCK01000418.1 GCA_004525355.1 Spirochaetales bacterium | reverse complement strand
GACTCATCATCGAGGATGATCATGTCCTCGAATACGAACATGTTGCGCTTGATGGACTCGGCCAGCTCGGGATCGGATGCGTCAAGCGCCTCGATGACGAGCTTCTCGGTGGCGCGCGGGACCAGGTTGAGCATACCGACAATCTTGGCCAGCCCGCCCGTATCGCGGCGGTCCTTCTCTATTGCCGACAGCTTCTTGTCCAGCACGCGCTCGACCTGCGACAGCACCTCCTGTGAAGTCCGGTCCATCGTCGCGACGCGGCGGGCAACATCCGGTTGCATGGATTCGGGCAGGAGCGAAAGGACCCGCGCTCCCGTTGCGTCATCCAGGAACGAGAGTACCAGCGCGGTCAGTTGCGGCCGCTCGCTCGAAAGGAAGAGCGCCAAGGCATCGGCCGGGGCGCCCGCCATGGACGAGAAGGGGCGCCCGGAACGCTGGATTTCCGAGGCGTCCGCCTGCCCGTACAGTACGCGGTCACTCAGGTCATCCTGCCCGCCCTTGAGTTCGTCGATACGATGCGTCATCTGGGCCATGGCTCCGGAAACGCCATCCTTGAAGGACGCAAGGCCGCTCCGGAGTTCTTCGGCAAGCCGACCAACGGGATCCGCCGCTTTCGCCTCACGGTCTGCCTTCCCCGCTGCGTCCGCGCCATCGATGGCCGCGGCCATGCTCGCGCCATCCCTGCGGAGAACTGACAGGTTGGCGACGCGGGCTCCGCCCAGCCGCAGCCAGGCCTTGCCTTCGCCGTACGCGGCCACGGGAATGACCGAACCCTTGCGCAACGACCGGAGGACATCGACGGGAACGGCACCGACGTCGCACATTACCTGCGCGGGCAGAGCGGCTCGCCAGGCTATGGTCATGGTGTCCTTCGCCGGGCTGGAACCG
The DNA here is from genome assembly GCA_004525355.1 of Spirochaetales bacterium. Lineage (GTDB taxonomy): Bacteria > Spirochaetota > Spirochaetia > Treponematales > UBA12059 > UBA5200. Next base: position 1,678 of record SPCK01000418.1, on the reverse strand, counting down.
GCCAATTGGTACCAGTATTTAGCCGACAGCATGTGGATGATCGGCTCGAGTACCAGGAAGGGATATACGATATCCAGTCTTCCCTTCACCGTGCCCACGTTCAAGGCGAAGGATGTCAGCACAATCATTTCAGTAGGCGGGACCACCTGGCAGAATCGGGCCTCGGTCTCGACCTGCATGAAGCGGGGCTTGAGGCTCTCTACGAAGTTCCACGCGGTCCCGAGTTCCACGATCAGGGCGCTGACGGCTTTCTCAATGGTGGAATACTCGATGTCGGTAAGGCCACCCGACGCCAGGGGCTTGTCTGTTGCCTCCGGCATGGCTCCGAACAGACGCTCGATCATCGCGTCGCAGCCCGCCGCGTCAACGTGGAGCACGACCTGTCCCTTCAAAGGTTCCATCGAGACGACGGCCAACATCGCGGGGGAAGCGAGAGGGTCCATGAACTCGCCGTAGGTCATCTGGTCGACGTGATCGAGAGAGAGATTGCAGGGCAGCCGCAGGGTCGCCGACAGTCGTATCGTCGCCAGGCGCGCGAACGACTCGGCTATGTTCTGCATGGTCCGCAACTGGTCCCGGGGGAATTTGTCAGGGCGCCTGAAATCGTACAGCTTGATGCTATGATTGGGTCTGTCCCCCAGGCCCTTGAGCCCCAGGATGGACCTTGACACGGCGCGCGCTTCCTCCTCGCTCATGGCAGCGCCCCTTGCCCTGCCAGTTCGGTGATGCGTATGCCGAATTTCTCGTCGATGACCACAACCTCGCCCTTGGCAACGACCTCGCCAGCTGCGTGGAACTCGACCGGCTCGCCGGCGATGGACTCCAACTCGATGATGGTTCCCTTGGCCACGGCCGACAGGTCCCGCACCGACAGACTCCGCTCGCCCAGCACGACCTGCACGCGGACCATCGCGTCTTCTACGTTTCCGGTCTTCATCACAGCGCCTCCCCGTTCTCTCGGTATGTTCGCGTCACAACGAATGCGTTTGTTCCACCCCTGCGCGCCATCCGGCCCTCGGCTACGACGATGCCCCCCACTTCCAGATAGGCCGTTCCGCGTTTGGGAGCCGCCATGAGCAGGGCGCCGGAGCGTCGGGCCTTCTCCACATCCTCCGGGCTCATCGTTGTCGAGGCCAGCACGATGCAGGCATCCAGGCGCAGCGCACCAGTTTGCACGCGTTGTTCTGTACTCGGTTGATCGCTTTCCATCGCGTCCCCCTTATGCATCCATACTACGGCGGAAACTATCTGTGATCTTGCACGATCTTGCGTTTTGGTGGGCATAAAACAGGTACTATCTTGCGGAAGCGCCCCTGTAGGCTCTCGGCGACAGCCCGACGATGCGCAGAAAGTAGCGATTGAAGAAGGACAGGTTATTGTAGCCGACGACCGACGCTACCTCGATGATAGGCAGATCGGACGACTTGAGGAGCGTGCAGGCTCGCTTGACTCGCTGGCGGTTGATGAACTCGAACAGCGGGCATCCGGACCGCTCCTTGAAACGTCGGGAAAAGTCGCTGACATTCATCGCGCATCTTGAGACGAACCATTCGAGACTGAAGGTTTCAGCGTAGTTGATTTCGACATAGCGTATCGCATCGTCGACGCTCCAGACCCCGTCGGGTGGCCGCCATCGTGTGGACGCGGCCTCGCGTCGCTCTGAACAGCGGGCGGCCAG
>SPCK01000327.1 GCA_004525355.1 Spirochaetales bacterium | reverse complement strand
TTGACCGGATTATCTGTGGTAATGGGTACGAGCAATACGACCACGGTCACCTATACCGTGCTGAAAAACTGACGGGAGGAACCGACGATACGCATGAAGCTATGGATATTTGCAAGCGTGGCATGTTGGCTCGCGGTACCGAACGCCGTGGCCCAAATCGGCGTCGTCGGATCACTCACCCATGAGTATAATGTAGCGCCCGGCCACTCTTACAATGGTATCATCGATATCGCCAATACCAGCGCTGAAACGCAGGAAGTCAAAGTCTACCAAAGCGACTTATTCTTCTATGCCGACGGCACGGTGGACTACGGCGAACCGGGCGGGCTGCCGCGCTCCAATGCGCGCTGGATGTCCCTGTCCCCCCGACAGCTGCTCATTCCCCCGAGGGAGAGCGCGACCGTTCATTACATCATCCAGGTACCGGACGATGCGACGCTCACGGGGACGTTCTGGAGTCTCCTCATGGTCGAGCCGATTCCTCTTGCATCGCCTGAGTCCACCCGTCCAGGCGCCAAGCCGGGCGTCGGTGTTAACCAGGTACTACGCTACGGTATCCAGATCGTGACGCAGGTCGGCGAATCCGGTACGCGCCAGGTCAAGTTCAGCCAGCTCAAGCTCGTCGCCGAGAACGGCAAGCGCAGCCTGCTCGCGGACGTCGAGAATACCGGTGAACGCTGGCTCAAGGGAAGCTTCAATCTCGATCTCTACGACTCGAACGGCGGCTTCGTAGGAAGATTCGAAAGCGTACAGCAACGGATGTATCCGCGGACTTCCGTCCGGTACTCAGTGGATCTGGTCGGCGTGGCAAATGGCTCGTATAAAGCCCTGATCGTTGTCGATTGCGGAGGCGACGATGTGTTCGGCGTCAACGTCAACCTCGTGCTCAAGGACTAGCCTCCTCCTCGCGTTCCTGGTGTTTTCGTTCCACGCCGCTACGGCCGTTGGCGCGCAGGAATCGAGGATCAGTCTCAGGGCGTCGAATGACGCCACAATCAATGCCCGTATCCGCACCGTAGCCTCGTGCATGCTCGTGATCGACAATGACGACAGCATTAGTCGGCGCTTCATCCTGGAAGCCATATTGCCGGACGGGTGGCGAGCCTTGTCTGCGCGTTCCGAAGTGTCGCTCGCGGCGGGCTCCTCCGACTTGCATCTCGTTTCATTCGTCGTACCCATGGGAGCGCTCGCAGGGGAATATACGCCCCGGTACCGGCTCGTGGATGCTGAAAGTCTGCAGATTGCCGCTGAATACGCGTTCAGGGTGAACGTCCTCCCCGAATATTCGATCGAATTCAAGATTCTGGACAAACCGGAATACGTCGTGGCGGGGGACAGCTACGAAATAGACTGCGTACTCACAAACACCAGCAACGAGGAGTTGCTGGTCAAGCTGGTCGTGGATGGCGGCGCGTCATACGAGTACCGTTTCAAAGGGTTGACCGGCGTCGACGAGACGATCGTGCCTGTCGGGGCGGTGTCGCAATTTACCATCGTCGTTGCCACGGAAAAGACCCTGGCCAGGTTTACGACGCACCGCGTCCAGGTAAAAGCGATGCTCCGGAACACGGACCCGTCGTTGCCGGCTCGCACAGCCCCCCTGGCGTCGGTCTCGTACGCGGTGGACGTACTTCCCCGATCCCTGAACAGTAGCGAGATCTTTCATACCGTGCCGGCATTCCTGCAGACCACGGCCGAAGGCCGGTATGGAGAAACTCCCAGCGGCTACCTGTCGGAAACAATCGGCGCGAAAGGATCGCTCGATGAATACGGCGAACACCTGATAGATCTCACTTTGAAGAAACGGATTTCCTATGGCGCGGATTCGTTGTTGTTCGATCCCCAGGACCGCTACATCCTCAAGTATCATGGTTCTCTCGGCGATTTGACCCTCGGCGACGACGGTTATGCGTTTTCGCCTCTCGTCGGCAGTGGGGGGCTTGGCCGGGGCGGCCAGTTCACCGTTAACCTGCTTCCCGTGCGGGTCGGAGCTCTCTACTATTCTGACATCTGGTCGGGCGAAGGCGGACAGGGCTTGGGCGCGAACGCGGATTTCACCGTGCCTGGATCCGGTGGCTGGGATGATTACTTTTACCGCGTAGGTTTCAACGTCCTCTCGGCGCTCGACGGCTCCGTTTCCTGGGGCCTGTCGCAGAGGATCAAACCGTTCGCGAATGTCGAGGGCGTGGCCGATCTGGCGCTCCAGAACGATTCATCCGGCGCCCTTTCTCCCGCGGTGTACATCTCGACGGTGGGCGAGGTGGATGCCGTCAACTGGTCCGGTCGCTTCATCCGTGCCTGGCCGGGTTTTGAAGGCAGTTTCCACGACACGCAGATGCTACATTCGCTCATCGGTCTGAAGCTCCTGGATGGTTCACTCGCGTTGAACGCCGGATTCCAGTTCTCCGAACGGAACCTGGAACTGGATGAAGCCTTGCCGAGCGCGGATCGCACGGTGGCAGGTTCCTTGGGCATCAAAACGATCATACCGGGCTGGGAAACCATACTCGGCATCGGATGGGAAACATTGCATCGTATCGACAGGTTGGCCACTCCCACCTACGATTCGTGGGACAACATTTTCAAGCTGGAATTGCAGCGAGCGTTCAAATTGATCGTGGCGAGCCTGGGTAACAGACTTGAATTCGGAAACGACGCTGTACTCGACAGTTCCTTTTTTTCGCATCAGAACTCGCTCATGCTCGAATACAAGTCGGCGAAACCATGGCGCTATGCCGCGACGGCCAAGTTCGGGGGGCGCATCGATGACGGCGGGAACAATTCGATCACGTCGGGCCTGTCATTGGAAACAGTCTATTCGAACCAAGGCACGAACTTTGGCGGGCTATTCTATAATACCAATACGTTCAAGCCCCTCGGGGTGACCCAAATCCTGCTCGGCTTCACGGCAAGGCTTTCACGGTCGTTCCAGAACGGTCACGTCCTTTTGGCGCTGGCCGACCTTACGCTGACCGACACGACTGGCGTGTGGACACAGGGTTACACGGTATCGCTTGCATACCGGGCACCGCTCGATATTCCCGTCAGCCGGAAGCACGACACTGTCATCGTGAGGGGACGAGTCTACGACGTGACGACCGGTAGAGCGATGTCGGGCGTCCTCATTCGCTTGAACGGTCTTGTCGTAGTGACTTGCGCGAAGGGCGAGTACATCTTCTATCTGCCCCGTACAAGCAGTACCTATCTCCAGGTCGATCGGGGCACGGTACCCACGAACATGGTGACCATGGTCACCATGCCACTTGAAG
>SPCK01000163.1 GCA_004525355.1 Spirochaetales bacterium | reverse complement strand
GACATCGCGTGGCTGGGCTACGAGTGGGGACAGAACGAGTACTACGCCTCGGATTATTTCGAGAAGCTGTACGGCTACGCGGTCAAGTTGATAGAGAAGGGCATGGCCTACGTCGACGACCTCACCGACGAGCAAGTCCGGGAATACCGGGGAACGAACGTCCCCGACAAAAATAATATCACATTGACGCCTCCGGGCAAGGACAGCCCCTGGCGCGAGCGCTCGGTGGCGGAGAACCTGGATTTGTTCGCACGGATGCGGGCCGGTGATTTCCCCGACGGCGCGAAGATCCTCCGGGCCAGGATAGACATGGCCCACCCGAACCTCAACATGCGAGATCCGGTCATGTACAGGATCAAGCGCGAGACGCATTACCGCGTCGGCGATGCTTGGTGCATATATCCAATGTACGACTTCCAGCATCCAATTTCGGACGCGATGGAGGGAATAACGCACTCGCTGTGCAGTCTCGAGTTCGAGAACCACCGGCCGCTCTATGAATGGTATATACGCGAATGCGAGGCCTTCCCCAGCCGGCAGATAGAATTTGCGCGTCTGAACATCACCTATACCGTCCTCTCAAAGCGCTGGCTCCAGAGGCTTGTCGGCGAGAAACTCGTCGAGGGCTGGGACGATCCGCGGATGCCTACACTATCCGGGCTACGAAGGAGGGGCTACACGCCTGAATCGATACGGGATTTCCTGTCGCGAATCGGCCTGGCCAAGACCAACAGTCTGGTGGATATCCAGCTTCTCGAGCATTGCCTGCGCGAGGACCTGAACAAGCGCGCGCCCCGCGTGATGGCCGTCCTCAAGCCCTTGAAGCTGATCATTGAGAACTGGCCGGCGGGGCAGGTCGTCCTGGTCGATGCGATCAACAACCCCGAGGATGAGAGCGCCGGCTCGAGGAAACTGCCCTTCTCAGGGGAGCTCTGGATCGAGAGGGACGATTTCCAGGAAACGCCGCCTCCCAAGTATTTCCGGTTGTTCCCGGGCAATTCGGTGCGTCTGCGTTACGGCTATATCGTCACGTGTACCGGCTTCGACAAGGATCCGGGCAGCGGCGAGATATCGGCGGTCCGCTGTACATACGACCCTGATACCAAAGGCGGCAACGCGCCGGATAACAGAAAGGTCAAGGGAACGATACACTGGGTGAGCGTCACTCACGCGGTACCGATCGAGGCGAGGCTCTTCGAGCATCTTTTCCCTTCCGAAAGACCCCTGGAAGTGCCTGAGGGCGTGGACTGGATCACCACAGTGGACAAGAATTCCAGGCAGGTCGTTCCGGGCGCGTACGGCGAGCCAGCCCTGGCCGAAGCCAAGCCAGGCGACTTTTTACAGTTCGAGCGCCTGGGATATTTCTCCTGCGATCCGGACAGCACGGCGGATCGCCCGGTTTTCAATCGTTCAGTATCCCTGCGGGACAGCTGGGCCAAGATCGAAAAGAAGCAGGTCTGACAGTGAAGGCGGTTTATCCAATCCTCGGGCTTGCCCTCATGCTCGCTTCGTGCGGCCAGACTACCGCGCCAGCGGCGCAGGATGCTTCACCATTGACATCATCACCCGTCATGGCGGCGGCCATCGATCCTGCGCGGCTTCCCGCGGCGATTTCCTATCCGGACCTTGCGCGGCTCCTTGCCGAGGAATCGTCGGGACTGCTGCTCCTCGACGTACGTACCCAAGAGGAGTTTTTAGCCGGACACATCCCGGGTGCTATCCTGGCACCCTACGATGCGCTGATCTCCTCGTTCAAGGAAATGGACACGGCTCGCCCCATCGTGGTGTATTGCCAATCAGGCAGGCGTTCAGGCCTTGCCAAAAGTACTCTCACCTCGATGGGCTATACCAATGTCTCGGATTTTGGCGGCATACCCAACTGGAAGGCTGGCCTGGAATAAAGCTGTGCCGGGGGTGGCGCACCTTTCGGGTGTAGCGCCGCCGGTACAACCACTACTATGGGAGTTGACGGTGATCGAAAAACGAAGGCCCGGCGCCTACGAGCGCATCTACAGCCAGCTCGAGCCCCTCATCAGGGAGAAGTCCCCCAACCTCACGGCCGGCATGGCCACCGTGTGCGCCGTGCTTCACGCAAAGCTACGGCACCATTTCTGGACCGGCTTCTACTTCGTCGCTGGCGATGACGAGCTGCACGTGGGGCCCTACCAGGGAGCCGTCGCCTGTCAGGTGCTGAAAGGCCGCGGAGTGTGCCTGGCCTCGGTTCAGCGAATGGCTGCCGTGGTCGTTCCCGATGTGGAGGCCTTCCCAGGCCATATCGCCTGCGACTCGCGCGCGAAGAGCGAGATCGTCGTTCCGCTCATGAAAAGCGGGCGAGTGATAGCGGTCCTGGATATCGATTCAGAGCAGCTTTCCCAGTTTGACCAAGACGATGTAGCGCCACTGGCGAAGATAGTCGGGTTACTGGAACAACTGACGTAGGCGGCTTTGCCGGCTGCGCTCGACGCGGTGTATCCGGTTGGTCTATGCGGCCCGACAGGCTCCTCCATCCCCATTGGATATCTTGACTATTCTTGAAACCACCAGTATTGTCACAATTAATGAACGATATATACATAAAACGTTCATTAAGTTGTGTAAATGGGGGAGTATGGATGCCATCAATCCGGGAGAAGACAAAGCGCGACCAAATCCTTGATCGATCTCTCGCTCTCTTTTTTGAACGAGGCATCTCAAGCCTTTCCATGGAAGCCATTGCCAGTTGTATTGGAGTGAGCAAGGTTACGCTTTATAAATACTATCCAGGGAAAGAATTACTCGGATCTGCCGCTATTGGGCGATTGATGGACCGCATCCTGGAACGGTTTGATGCGATAGACGCAGGACCAGGAACGACCTTCCCGGAACGTTTCCAGGCCAGTCTGGCAGCGATCGAGGAGATACTACGTCCCGCTATTCCTGTCCTCATGCGCGACATCATTTCGGAGGCGCCTTGGCTTTGGACCAAGATACAGGCTCTTCGCGCCCAAAAAATCTTCCCGCGCATGGCAGGGCTCCTGGCGGAAGGAAAGAACCTCGGGTACATTCGGGACGATCTTGACGACTTCGTTGCCGGGTCGCTCATCATGGCCATGGTTGAACAGATTGCCCAACCCTCTTTTTTGTTCAGCCTCCCCATTCCGCCTTCACAAGCGCTCCAGGTCGTGATCCGGGTGCTTCTGGGGGGCATTTTAAGCGATGAAGGTCGTCGTCTCTTGCGTGAATTTCCTGAAAGTACGCATAGCCCTGTGGAGGAACAATGAACTTGAATCCAACTCTCATGGCGCTCTCCATGCTGGTCCTGGGGGCCTGCTCGCCCTCGGCGAGGGACTTCGAGGCTTCAGGCACTATAGAAGCCACCGAAGTACGCGTTTCATCGCAAGTGGTCGGGATCATAACCGAGATCAACGCAATGGAAGGAAGCACCGTACAGCGTGGTGACATTCTGGCCCGCATCGATTCCGAAGCATACCGCTTCCAGGTCGGCGGGGCCCGGGCGACTGTCGATGCTGCACGCGCCCAGCTCGATCTACTCGTGGGAGGGGCCAGGGCCGAGGATATCATGCAAGCCAAGTCGAGCCTCGACCAGGCCGACGAGAATCTGCGCCTGGCCGAAGCGGATGCCGCTCGGATGCGGGATCTCGCCGCGTCGGGCAGCGCGACAGCCAAGCAGCGCGACGACGCGGAGTCCCGCTTCGCGACGGCCAAGGCCCAGCGGAATTCCGCGGAGCAGGCTCTCAGGAAACTGGAAACCTTCACGCGACCCGAGGAGTTGCGCGCCGCCCGGGCACGGCTCGAGCAGGCCGAGTGGGCCCTGAAGCTTGCCGAGAAATCGCTTTCCAACTGCGACATACGCTCGCCGATCGCGGGCACCGTGCTCGAACGCCTCGCCGAGCGGGGTGAACTGGCCATGCTCGGTTCCGGTATCTCGGTCCTTGGCGACCTGGATGCCCTGAGCCTTACGATTTACCTGCCTGAAACGGAAATCGGGTGGATTGCCCTGGGGCAGGCGGCCCAGGTATCGGTCGATTCGTTCCCGGGAAAGAATTTTGAGGGGATGGTCTCGTTCATTTCGCCCAAGGCCGAGTTTACGCCGAAGAACGTGCAGACCAAGGATGAGCGGGTCAAGCAAGTATTCGCCGTCAGGCTGGACTTGGGCTCGGGCGAAGGTCTTCTCAAGCCAGGCATGCCCGCGGATGCGCTCATCGTCGTGGCTGGAAAATAGGGGCGCTCGATGCAGGCCAAGGCTCTGGAAATCAGCGGATTGGGCAAGCACTTCGGAGCGACCGAAGCACTCCGCGATATCGGTTTCGAGCTTGCTATCGGGAGCTCCCTGGCCCTGGTAGGGCCTGACGGGGCGGGAAAAACCACCATGATCAGGCTGATTGCCGGTCTTCTGGCCCCCACTTCGGGGCAGGTTCGCGTTTTTGGATCCGCGCCAAGAAGCAGGGAGGCCAAGGCCAGGATGGGATATCTCTCACAGCGTTTCAGCCTGTACTCCGATCTATCCATTGACGAGAATATCGCCTTCTTTGCCGAGATCCATGGCCTTGCCGAGTATGCGAAGCGTCGGGATCGTCTTCTTGAGATGACCCGGCTGATGCCCTTCAGGGATCGGACCGCCGGGAAACTTTCCGGTGGCATGAAACAGAAGCTTGCCCTCGCGTGCGCCCTCGTCCACCAGCCGGACCTACTTCTCCTCGATGAACCGACCACGGGCGTCGACCCGATTTCGAGGCGGGAATTCTGGGCCATCCTCGCCGAGCTCCTCGCGCAGGGGATGAGCCTGATCGTCGCCACGCCCTACCTGGACGAGGCCGAGCGCTGTGCGGAAGTGGGGCTTTTAGACGCAGGTAGCTTCCTGGCCTTCGGGAGTCCCGACAAACTCAAATCGACAATGCCCTTCGTCGTGCTCGAACTACCCTGTTCTGAAACCAAACGGGCGGCCGCGCTATTGGAAGGTCTGCCCGAACTCGCCGGAGTCCAGACCTTCGGCGATCACCTGGCCTTACTTGCCCCGGACGAGAATGCGGCGCGCAGGGCAGTAGCCGCCCGGCTGGGACCGGCGGGCTTCGAAGTGGAAGGGCTCCGGGTCTCGCCCCCTACCCTTGAAAACGTGTTCATGAACGTGGTCGGCCACAGGGTCGATCCGCAACACCGCAAGGAGAATTTTGAATCATGAATCCATCCGTGAATCGTGCGCGTTGCCGCGCGACTATCGCCTTGATCCTGTCGGTATTCGCCTCGGCGACCGTCGCAGCCCAGGCGACATCGGCCCCGCTCGTGCTTGACCTCAAGGTGACGATAGAGCGAGCGCTGGCCGCCAGTCCCAGGCTTGCCGCCGCGCGTGACGCTTTGCTGGTCTCCGACGCTCGGCTGCGGGCAGCGTACAGTCAATACTACCCCAGCGCGGTGGGATCGGCTGCTTACGTGCATGCAAGTCCTGTCGAACCGGGCAGTTTGAGCATCGATCTCGGCGGCGCCCTCGGAACGAAAACGGTACTCCTGGACGCGCCCTTGCAGGACTCGGTCAAT
>SPCK01000308.1 GCA_004525355.1 Spirochaetales bacterium | reverse complement strand
TAGGAACGGAGCCATCCGCGCACAGGACGCGCCCGATCGCCGCAAAGGAGGCAACGGTGATTGAAGTCACGAATGCCGTCAAGTCGTACGATTCGGTAAAGGCGGTCGATGGCATCAGTTTCATGGCACGGCCGGGGGAGATCTTCGGGCTGATAGGACCGAACGGCGCGGGGAAATCCACGACGATACGCATGATCATGAATATCCTCGCACCGGATTCCGGAAGCATCCTGCTCGACGGCCGACCTCTCCAAGAGCGGGACAAGGAGCGCATAGGCTACCTGCCCGAGGAACGCGGGCTTTACAGGAAGATGAAGGTAGGAGAGATCCTCGCGTTCCTGTCGGAAATCAAGGGCGGCGAGCGCGTCTCCTGCGCGAAGCGGGCAGACGAGTGGCTCACGCGCTTCGGAATCGCTGACTGGAAGAACCGGAAGGTCGAGGAACTGTCCAAGGGAATGGCTCAAAAAGTGCAATTTATCGGAACCGTGGCCCACGATCCGGATGTCCTCTTGTTCGACGAACCTTTTGCCGGCCTCGATCCCGTGTCGCAGGATCTCATGCTCGAGTCCATGCTCGAGCTCAAGCGCGCGGGTAAGACCCTCCTGTTCTCCACGCACATCATGGACCACGCCGAACGCATCTGCGAACGGATTCTGCTCATCGACAAGGGGCGGGAAGTCGCGTCGGGAACCCTGTCGGAAGTCAAGTCCCGTTTCGGCAGGGACGCCGTGCGTATCGAATACGATGGCGACGCCTCGTTCGTGGGTGAATTACCGTACATCACTGGCACACGCGAATTCCCGCGCTGGATGGAGGCCGAGCTGGACGGACCTGAAGCGGCCGACCGGCTTTTCCGGGACCTGGCCGGGCGCGTCCGTGTCAGGCGCTTCGAGCTCCTGGAGCCTAGCCTGCATTCGATATTCATCAGGCTCGTGGTGACGGAGGCCGGCCATGCGGATGATGCCCGTCTCGAGGGACAGGAGGTTTCCGGTGCATAGGTTGTTCGCCATCATGAAGCGCGAATTCCGCGCGGCTGCGGCCAACAAGACCTTCGTCATCATGACCGTACTCGGCCCGTTCCTCATTCTCGCCATCACGGTGCTTCCTACGTTCCTGTCACGGACTCCCGGCCTCATGAGCTCCGGAAAGCCCCTGGCGGTGGTGGCCTCGGATCCCGCCATCGTCTCCGCGTTGGCTCCCGCGCTGTCGACGCAAAGCGTTTCCGTGGTTTCCGTCGACGATCTCAAGGCGGCCAAGGAATCGGTCCTGTCCGGGGATTTCCTGGGTTGTGTCGAGGTATTGGACGGCTGGCCCGATAACGGCGCCCGATACTTTTCTCGCAGCGGCACCGACGCGATGGTCTTCGGAACGGTACAGGCGGTCCTGGCCTCCATGGCTACCGAGCTGCGCATACGCGAATCGGGATTGCCGCAGGACCGGGCGGCGCGGCTCTTGTCGAAGCCCGACTTCCAGGTGGTCAAGCTTGGGGCGGGTTCGTCCGAAGAGACCACGAACGAGGAAGATTTCCTGGGCGTGCTATTCACCGTGCTCGGATTCGTGATGCTCATTTACATGACCGTGATGCTGTACGGGCAGTTGATAGGCCGATCGGTGGTTCAGGAGAAAACCAACAAGACGGTCGAGATCATGCTGTCCAGCGTATCTTCGCGGGACCTGTTGTTCGGCAAGATCCTCGGACTGGGCCTGGCCGGCCTCCTGCAGTACGCGGTATGGATCGGGATGGGAGCGGCCCTCGTCACGCTGATCGGGCCCGCATTGCAGGTAAGCCTGCCGGAGCCCGTAACGGTCGGCAATTTCATCTGGCTGGTCTTTTTCTTCCTGTTGGCCTATTTCCTCTACGCTGCCGGCTATGCTGCTATCGGCGCCGCAGCTGAGGACGAGCACCACCTCGGTCAGTTGGCATGGCCGCTACTGATTTTTCTTATCATGCCGATGGTTCTCATCAGTCCCATGGTGATGAGCCCTGGCAGCCCGTTCGTAACGGCCCTCTCGTTCTTTCCCATGACCAGCCCCATCGTCATGCTCGCCCGCATCCTGGTCTCCAAGCCGGCTGCCTGGGAAATTGCGCTCAGCGTCGGTCTGATCGTCGCGACCATATACGGGATGGCATCGATGGCTGCCAAGATTTTCAGGGTGGGCATCCTGATGAGCGGCAAGCGCCCCGGATTCCGCGAAATATTCCGCTGGATCAGGGTCCGCTGAGCGCCGGCGCGCGGGGGCTTCATGCAGCCCCCGGCCGGACCTCCCGGGCATCGGGTATCATTCCCGCGACTTTCTTGACCTTCTGCGGGCTTGTCACAGCTTGGGGCTTGCGACGGTACAAGATCTTGCGGATGGCATCGGGAGACAGGGAATGCTCCTCGGCAAGCTGCACAATGGATCGACCGTGGGCCTTCGCCTCGCGAATCGCTTCGTCTCGCTGGTCGAGTTGTTCCCTGGTACCGTTCTTGTGACCCCAAGCCATCCGTTCGAACGGGGGCCGGGGTATATATACCAAGGCTCCTTGAACGTATTTCTGGATCTCGGCGAGCAGTTCGGGTGGGAGCGTCTCTTCTCCCTTTATGTACGACATAAAAAATCCTCTCGGTTGACAGGGCGACAGCCGCCTGGCCGAGCGGAAAAGGATGTTCTCGATTTGCTGGCACCCCGTGGCGCCTGCGTACCGGTGCAACCGGCTACGGATCGTTCCTTTGCAGCTCAGGCGGTTCCGACGGTGAATCGGACGGCGAGTTTGGCTACAGCGAAGTTCATCATGATGCGCCTCCTTGAGCGTTACGGGAACTGGCCGCGTTCGCGGCCTTCTACCCGGGATTATCGAATAATATATCGCGATTGAGGAATCCTGTAAACGGATTGATTACTTATAATCGAGCTTTCCCCAATACTGATTTATCTACGCTTGTTGACCCCCCGTCAGCGGTCATGACTTGGAAAGAACGCTTGAAAAGGACATTTCGCCTGTGCATGCGCACTCCGCGGTGCGATAAATACATCGCCGGCACAATCCAGATTCGTCGTACCCGGCGTTGCCGGAGGGACGGGAAAGGAGGAACGATCGATGATTCTTGAACACTGGAGGGCTCTGGCCCTCTAATGCGAGCCGGGGGAGCCCACGCTCTTCCGGCTACTCTGGCCCGACCGGCCTATGCCGGCCGGGCCACTATTGCCCCGAACCGCCCGTTGACCTAACGCCCCAACAGATGATAGATTTTACGCATAGTATGACGCTGGATGTTGCAGGCCCGGATTGACCGAGTCTTGGACCAGTCCAGCGGCAAACGACGACAACATTTAAAAACCGTGTCGCTTACAGCGACACACCATATATCGCGTCCGTCGTATAGTGGCTATTACCCCAGCCTTCCAAGCTGGAGACGTGGGTTCGATTCCCATCGGACGCTTGAAACCGGGCTCGCCTT
>SPCK01000128.1 GCA_004525355.1 Spirochaetales bacterium | reverse complement strand
GGTTTCAGCGTCAGGTGCAACGCGGTTCCGCTCCACCAGCCGCAGGGGCTTTCATCCCGCGGGTTGAGACGCATTATCCTTCGAATTGACTATTGTACAGATCGGCATAGAAGCCGTTTGCGGATATCAATTGCTCGTGCGTTCCCTGCTCCACGATGTCTCCTTCGTTCATTACGAGTATCAGGTCTGCGTTACGGATCGTGGACAGACGATGCGCGATCACGAAGCTCGTACGGCCGTGCATCAACTTGTCCATCGCTTTTTGTATGAGCATCTCGGTCCTCGTGTCGACGGAACTGGTCGCCTCATCCAGGATAAGAATACGAGGATCGGCCAGGATGGCCCGCGCTATCGTCAACAGCTGCTTCTGGCCTTGCGAAATATTGGACGTTTCCTCGTTCAGGATCATCCGGTACCCCTCGGGCAGGGTATGCACGAAGTGGTCGACATACGCGGCTTTGGCTGCCGCGATGACTTCATCGTCGCTTGCTTCGATGCGGCCGTAGCGAATGTTTTCCATGACGGTATCATTGTAAAGCCATGTATCCTGCAGCACCATGGCGAAGGTCCGACGCAAATACGCGCGCGTGAAGTCGCGCAGGTCGTATCCATCCACCGTGATCGAACCGGCGTCCACGTCGTAGAAGCGCATGAGCAGCTTGACCATCGTTGTCTTTCCTGCACCGGTGGGACCGACGATCGCTATCTTCTGCCCCGGCTCGGCCACAGCCGAGAATTCCTTGATGACAGGCTTGGCCGGGTCATACCCGAAATGCACACCGTTGAACGCGACCCTTCCCTCGATGCGTGCGGGCTTTACCGGCATCGCGGTCTCCTCTATTTCCTGCTTCTCGTCCAGGAAACTGAATACCCGCTCGGCCGCCGCCGCGGTCTGCTGCAACACGTTGCTGATATTGGCGATCTGCATGATGGGCTGGGTGAAGTTTCGCACGTACTGGATGAAGGCCTGTATATCGCCGACGGTGATAATTCGCCTGATGGCAAGCCATCCGCCCAGGATACTCACGCCGACGTAGCCAAGGTTGCCGACGAAGTTCATCATCGGCATCATCAACCCGGAGAGGAATTGGGATTTCCATGCGGACGAGTACAAGGTATCGTTGAATGAATCGAATTGCTCGACGCTCTTTTGCTCGCCGTTGAAAGCCTTCATCACAATATGACCGCTGTACATCTCTTCAATATGGCCGTTTACGTGCCCAAGGTATTCCTGCTGCTGCTTGAAATACTTCTGCGAGCGTTTGACAATGAATCCTACGATCCCCAACGACAGCGGAAGGATGAACAGGGCTACCAGCGTCATGCGCCAGTCGATGGAGAACATCATGATCAGCACGCCGACAACGCTCACCACTGACGTGATGATCTGCGTGAGGCTTTGGCTCAGGGTCTGGTTGATGGTATCCACGTCATTGGTGATTCTCGAGAGCGTCTCCCCGTGCGTGGTATTGTCGAAGTACTTGAACGGAATAGTGTTCATCTTGACCGATATGTCGCGCCTGAAGCGATAGGCTATATCCGCGGACACCCCCGACATGAGCCAACCCATAATGTAGGAAAATACCGATGCTATTCCGTACAGGCCGAGCACCAGGAGTAGTATCCGCCCGATGGCCATAAAATCCAGGTTGCCAGTGCCCTGAATCCTGGCCATCACACCCTCGAACAATATCGTCGTGGCCTGACCAAGGATCTTGGGTCCGGCAATGGTAAATACCGTCGACGCGATGGCGAACAGGAATACTACGACGATCCTCAATCGATACGTGCCCATGTACGTGACGAGCTTGCGGATGGTCCCCTTGAAATCCTTGGCCTTCTCGCCTTTCATCATCGCCATGGGCCCGTGTCCCATGCCGCCCCGGCCCATCGGCCGACGTCCCATCGCCGGTATGGTCGACCCGCGTTCCTGTCTGTCGCTCATGCTATGTCCTCGCTGCTCAACTGGGAGAGAACGGTCTCCCGGTACGGTTCGCAACTACTCATCAATTCCTTGTGCGAACCCTTGCCGACAATGCGACCCTCGTCCAGTACGATGATCTGGTCGGCGGTCATAATGGTCGATACGCGCTGAGCTACGATGATGAGTGTGCTCGCGGCCATTGTGTCTTTGAGCGCCCGCCTGAGCGCGGCATCCGTCCTGAAGTCCAACGCGGAGAAACTGTCATCGAAGATGTAGACTGGATAGCGCATGACCAGGGCTCGCGCAATCGACAGGCGTTGTTTCTGCCCGCCGGAGATGTTGGCTCCCGCCTGTGAAATCTTCGCCTCGTACCCGCCTTCGCGTTCTGCGACGAACGCCGAAGCCTGGGCCGTCTTGACAGCGAGGGCGACACGCTCCTCAGTAGCATCCTCGGCGCCATACCTGAGGTTCGTTGCGACGGAACCCGAGAACAGGACGCTCTTTTGCGGCACGTAACCAATCCGGGTTCGAAGCTCGTGCTGGGTTACCTTTCGGATATCAACCCCGTCAACAAGTATCTGCCCGCCGGTCACATCGTAGAAACGCGGTATCAGGTTTACGGTCGTGCTCTTTCCCGAGCCGGTCGGGCCGATTATCGCGGTCGTCTGGCCCGGCTCGGCCGTGAAGGAAATTCCCGATAGTGCGTCGGTATCCGCGCCCGGGTACCGGAACGAGACGTTCCTGAATTCGACGCGCCCGCTTGAGGCAGACGGCAGGTTTTCAGGCACCTCGGGATCGTGTATCGAGAGCTCTGTCCCCAAGACTTCGGCGATTCGGTCGCCCGATACCGAGGCCCGAGGCAGGAAAATAAAAATCATGGAAAGCATCAAGAAAGACATGACGATCTGCATGGCGTACTGCAGGAAGGCCATCATATCGCCCACCTGCATTGTTGACTCGGCTATCTTGTGCGCACCGACCCATATGACGGAAACGCTTAACACATTCATGATGAGCATCATGAAGGGCATCATTATGACCATGACCCTGATAACGAACAGGTTGACACGGGTCAGGTCGGTATTCGCCCCATCGAAGCGTTCTTTTTCAAATTTCTGCCGATTGAAGGCGCGCACTACCATGAGGCCAGTCAGGTTTTCACGGGCTACGCGGTTGAGCCGGTCCACCAACATCTGGATACTACGGAACTTGGGCATAGCGATGATGAACACGATGGCGATCATGACCAGCATCACCAGAACCGCGATACCGATTATCCATGCCATGGATGGCGCCTTACCCAGCGCTCGAATAACACCGCCGACGCCCATGATAGGCGCGTATATGACCATCCTGAGCGTCATGAAAACGACCATTTGAATCTGGGTGATATCATTCGTCGACCGCGTTATCAACGTAGCCGTCGAGAATTTGTCGAACTCGATGCCCGAGAAGCTCTCCACCTTCCTGAACACGTCTCGCCGAAGCGTCCTGGCTATTCCGGCGGCCGTCCTCGCCCCCAGGTAACCCACTGTGATGGTCGCAGCGACAGAAATCAGGGTCAACAGGAGCATGAGCACTCCGGTCGACAAGATGTAGCCGTTCTGTAATTTTCCCGGGTCCATGCCGATTGCCTGATATTCGGCTCGTATGGAGCGAATCGCCGACTGTTCGAGCATTTTCTCGCCGAGCGCCGAGAATTGTTCGAGCATTGTACCCTTGATCATGTCGATCTGGTCTGGGGGAAGGTTGGCGAGCGCGGTAAAAACATCCGTTCCGAGCGGCAGGCGGGACAAGTCCATGCCGGGGATTGCCTGTGCCGCCGCGGGGTTGGCGGCGATCTGTTGAACGGCGCTTGCCGCGAGCAGGGCTTGGCTCATCGGCTTCCTGGCCGCTTGTATCGCCTTGGCATCCTTGGACACCAGCACAAACACCGGCTCGGTCGCCAGGATGGGGTACATCTCGACCAAGTTGCTCGCGTCCACAAAGTTTGTGTCATAGCGAACATACAACAATTTGACAGCAGCTCTGTCCCCCTGCGTCATGAACAGTAACACTCGGTCCATCTCCTGTGCGCGTATCGCCCTGGGAACCGGTGAATCGATACCGCCCTGCTGTATTCCATTGTTGACAATTCGGGACATGTAGTCCGGCAAGGCCAGATCCATGTTGGCCTGCAGGAAGAGCAGCAGCACGATAAGCGCCACCTGCGACAGGTAAGGCTTGAGATATCGTACGAGTTTCAGCATATGTGTCCTGTCTCCTCATTGCCGGTTCCGTTTTCGGGACAATCGGTTTGCCTGTCTTCGGTCTGCCTGTCCACGATATGGACGCTTTCATCGATTGCTCGCATGCGTTCGCAAAGGAGCGCGAGGCTGGCCGCGACGGAGCGCTTCTCATCGTCCCCCATCGACTCTTCGATCAATTGTATCCAGCCAGTCTGGCTGGCCTTGAGCTGGTCCAGAAGATTCCGCCCCTCATCGGTGATTCGATGGAGCCTCAATCGCCGGTCGCCCGGTTCCTCGTAGCGCTGGATGAGTCCGGCCTGCACCAATTTCTCGAGAAGCTGGCTTGCGGCGGCGTTGGTTATCTCAAGTTGGCGGCTGATGTCCGACACCGTGCAGCAACCCTTTTTCTCGAGACGAAACAAGGTCGACATCCGGGAGAAACTCAGACCGTGTTCCTTGGCGAACACGTTGACGCGGTTGAAGTGCCCGCGCATCACCAGTTCCATCCAGGTAGCAAGCGTGTCTCTGAACCCGGTTTCATGAGAATTCATCAGGGCTCCTGTTTATTTAAGCGTGCTTAACCTTCAAGGTAGCGAATATATATATAAACATATTTGCATGTCAAGGTAATGATCGGTAATAAGAAAACAGGCCCCAGTCCACTAAGGACGGGAGCCTGCTACTCTGCGCATTCATTTTTATTGAAATCAGGCTGTAACGGGTTCTTCGATGGGCGCCTTGACTGTTTCCGCGCCGGTTATGTCAGTTTCAATCAATTTATAGCACTTGGTGGGGCATTTCTGCACGCACATTCCACAGGAGGTGCACTTGGCGTAGTCAGTAACCGGTATTCCGTTGATCATGGTGATGCACGATTCCGGACAGGCGCGCACGCAGGCTTCGCATTTGATGCAGCCGACCTTGCACGTCTTCATGACGGTAGCCTTGACTACTGCATGGTTGCTGCATACGACGACTGATCCCTTACGGGACCGGGATACCAGCGCCAGGATCTGCTGCGCGCACTCCTGCACGCACAGTCCGCAGCCGGTGCACGTGGCGTAGTCAACGTGAGGAAGCCCATCATCTTCCATGTGCAGGGCGTCGAACTGGCATACGGTTGTACAGTCCCCGTAACCCAGGCAACCCCAGGCGCAGAGCTTGGTGCCGCCGGCTGACAGCTTGGCGGCACGGCACGTCTTTACGCCCACGTATTCGCCCTTGACCGGAGCCTTGTCCTTGGTCCCCTGGCACAGGAGCACCGCAACGGTATCCTCGCTTGAGGCATTGACGCCCATGAGCGTGGCTAAGGCTTCAGCCACAGACGACCCCCCCGGTGCGCACTTGGTCACCGAGGTCTCGCCTTTGACAACGGCCTCGGCATAGCCGTCGCAGCCGGGATAGCCGCAGGCACCGCAGTTTACGCTGGGCAGGGCGTCCCGAACCGCATCGACCCTGGGGTCGCGCTCGACCTTGAACTTCTCCTTGAACCAGCCCAGTGCCAAGCCCAGGATAAAAGCCAGGGCGGCGGAGAATCCGAGCGTTATCAGAATTATCGTCATATCCGGATCCTCCTTATTTGATCAGGCCGGAAAAGCCCATGAAGGCCACTGCCAGAAGACTGGTCGCGGCGAACAGTATCGGTGTGCCCTGCAGGAACTTGGGCACAGGCGATGTCTTGAGGCGGTCCCGTAGCCCCGCCAAAAGCACCAAGGCCAGCATGAAGCCGATTGCTACGCCTATCGCGTACGCGACCGACTCGAACAGGTTGAAGCCCTTGGAGATATTGTCAAAGGTGACAGCAAGGATCGCGCAGTTCGTGGTGATCAAGGGCAGGTAGATACCCATCGATGCGTACAGACCGGGGACGTTCTTCTTGAGGAAGAATTCCACCAGCTGGACAAGGCTCGCGATTACCAGGATGAAAACCAGGATCTGCAGGAAGGTCAGCTGCAACGGCACCAGGATAAACGTGTAGATCGGCCAGGTTACCACCGTCGCCATCACGGTCACGAAGGTGACCGCCAGACCCATGCCCACCGACTTGTTGATGTCTACCGACATACCGATGTAGGGGCAGAGGCCCAGGAATCGCATCAGGAGGATGTTGTCGCTCAGGCTGGCAGACAGGAAAATCGCCAGGAAATTCATGCGGCCTCCTTCCGGGCGGTCAGTGCGGCCCGCGCATCCAGCGTCTTCTTGAGCCAGATATTGAACGAGATGAACAGGGCGAACACCATGAAACCGCCAGGTGACATGGTGAAGAACAGGATGGGCGGGAAAGAGACCGGCAGTATTTGAATATTCAGGAGCGTTCCGTT
>SPCK01000055.1 GCA_004525355.1 Spirochaetales bacterium | reverse complement strand
TTGACCATGGCCTGGTCATGCGGAAACCATTCATGCCCCTGCGCGGCGATACGGCGCATGCGTGGCAGGCAATAGCGGTAATCGTCCAGGGGCAGGTACGCGGCCGCGTGGGCCCAGTACTCGAAAGCCGCGCGGGGCGGGGTTTCAAGCGAGGCAAGCACAGGCGGGCGGTAGCGGCGATCCCGGCTCCACAGGACGTGGTGATGCGCCCGCTCCACCACGGAGATGGTATCGATCTGGACGTGCCCCAGGCGCCGTAGGTGCTCCGCAGCAATGTTTCGCGCGTCAGGCCGATTCGCGTTCTCATTTACCGCGGACAATGCCCCTCCGGCATCGTCAAAGCCAAACGAGGAAATAAAGGCAGCCGCGGCGGCCTCGCGGCGGGAAAGCTCAAGCACGTCTCGCCCGCCTCCCGTCAACGGCTATCGCCGGATTCGACGGAGTCCAGGAAGATGTCGGCATCCTTTCGGGAGAAAAATACCAAGCTTACGCGTTCAGGCGTGTCTTTCCTCGCGAGGAAATCGACTACGGTTCGATACGTAATTCGCGCCGCCCCGTCCTTGGGATAGCCGTAAGCCCCGGTTGAAATCGCCGGAAACGCGACGCTCTTCCAACCGTTCTTGGCCGCCAGTTCAAGGCTGGTACGATAGGCGGACGAGAGAAGTCGCTCCTCGTCTGCATGACCACCTCTCCACACTGGCCCGACAGCATGGATGATGCCCTTGAACGGCAACTTTCCCGCCCCCGTAACGACGGCCTTGCCGGCCGGCAGTCCGTCGGGCAGGGTCGATTGTCTGAGCCTCTTGCATTCCTCGAGCAGGTCCGGGCCGGCCGCCCGGTGTATTGCTCCGTCGACGCCACCGCCGCCGGCCAGCGACGTATTGGCCGCATTGACGATCGCGTCTCCGTCGAACGAGCAGATATCGCCCACGACGACGGTGAAGCGGCCGCCAAGGTATTCTCGTACATTTTCCACCAGCGACTCCTTTACCTAGCTCCGTCCCTTGTCAAAAGGCTTGCCCGCCGCGCGGGGCGCCCAGTCCTTGCCCGAGAAGGCCACGAGCGTCCCGAGCGTGATCAGGTAGGGCAGGACACTGAAAAACTCCGGAGGCAGTCCTCGGAGCGACTCGACATTGACCATGTATATCGCCAGCGCCACGGCGGTTCCGAACAAGATGGACGAGCCGGTGACACCCTTGGGCGTCCAGCGCCCGAACGATACCGCGGCCAGTGCGATGAAACCGGCGCCGTTGATTGTATGCTGAGTATACTGGATGGTCTGGGTCAGGACGAGGCAGGCGCCGGCAAGACCTGCGAGCGCTCCGGAAGCCATCACGGCGGCATAGCGCATCGCGACGACGTCGATTCCCGCGCCTGCAGCCGCCTGCGGATGTTCGCCGCAAGCTCGCAATCGAAGACCCACAGGTCGTTTGTACAGCACGTACCAGGTTGCCAGTACGACCGCCAGGGCGATGTACGCCGTCGGATACACGCCGCCGGGTCCGGGCATCATGCCGATGCGAAAGGGTTGCGTTCGCTCCATTTTGAAGATGATTTGTGCCAGAAAAACCGGCACGCCTATGGCAAGCAGGTTTATACCCGTCCCGGATATGACTTGGTCGGCACCCAGGCTCACCGACGCGAATGCGTGAATGAGGGATACGGTCAATCCCGCCATGGCCGCGAGAATAAGCGCCACCCATACCGATGCGCCGCCCAGCGATCCTTCCATGAAGTAGTGCGCGGTGGCGGCGGTGAACGCCCCTATGCCCATCAAACCCTCAAGGGCGATATTGACGATACCTGAGCGCTCGGAAACCAACCCGCCCATCGCGGCTATCAGGATGGGTGCGGCCATCATGAGAATCGACGGAATAACGAGAAGGACGTCACGCATCGATTTCCCCCTGTACGGTCTCGGATTCCGCCTTCGTCGCCATGACAGCCAGCGCGGCCCTCCTTCTCCAGGCCAGCAGCATCCTGAAACCGGCCCGCAACGACACGAACACGACTACCAGACCAGAGATGATGAGCGTGATCTCCTTGGGAATCCCGCGCGACTGCATCAGGGGTTGGGCGCTCGCCAGAAGGCCGAACAGCAAGCCGGCGATACCCACCCCGAATCCGGTGGAATTGCCTACAAGCGCTACGGCGATGCCGTTGAAGCCGTAGTTGTCGAATCCCGAGAGCACGCGCCCGTATCCGAACGATCCGAGCGCCACGATGGCCCCGGCCAAGCCAGCGAAGGCGCCCGCGATGGCCATGGACGTCACGGCGCTTCGTTCGGCCTTGATGCCGGATGCCAGCGCGGCGTCGCGGTTCATACCGGTGGCTCGCAACGCGAATCCCGTTCGCGTATGCTCCATGATCCACCAGAACGCGATCACCGAGGCAATGGCGATGAAGAATCCGTAGTTCAGGTTGGACCCGTTTGTCAATCGCTGCAGGAAACCCGCGTCCAGCTGCGCGGACTGCGGCAGGTTGGGCGTCTTGTAGGTGTTGGCGCCCGGTATGGCCATTGTCACCCAGCGTGACAGGAAGAACGCGATGTAATTGAGCATGATTGTGGCGACTACCTCGCTGGCATTGAAGCGCGCCTTGAGCCAGCCGACGATGCCGCCCCAGACCGCCGCTCCGGCCGCTGCCAACGCGACCGCGAGAACGACCTGGACGACAGGAATCTGCGGCAGGTACAGGGCGGCGAATTGCGCGATGGTCAATCCGACGATGTACTGCCCCTCGGCGCCGATGTTGAACAACCCGGCGCGCGCCGCGAAACCCATGGACAGTCCCGTCAAAATGAGCGGCGTCGAGATGGCCAGCCACTCGCCCACGTATCGTATATTCCACACCCCGCGGGTCAGGTCCCACCCAGTCATGGCCTGCAGGAGGGCGGCGAACATACCGCCTGGATTCCGACCCACGGCTAAAATGATCAGGGTGCCGGCCAGGAACCCGAGGAGCACGACGAGGACGCTCATGCGCGCGTCGGATGCGGCAAAGATGTCCAGGAAATGGAACGCGTCCAAACTTCGAGATCGAACAGCGCTATCCGGCCCGCGAGCCGCGCGATCGATCCTAGCCACGAGCGGTCCTCTTGCCGCTGGTCGTGCGGTATTCCTCGGGCTGCACGCCAGCCATCATGGCGCCCACGAATCGCTCATCGGCGTCGGCGGCGGCAACCTCTCCGACGATGCTCCCTCGGGAAATGGCGGCGATCCGGTCGCAGAGGGCCATCACCTCGTCAAGTTCGAACGATACCAGGAGCACTGCGCGGCCTTTGTCTCGCTCGGCTACGATGCGCTCGTGGATGTATTCGATGGCACCGACATCCAGACCGCGGGTCGGCTGTGCCACAACCAGCAGGTCCGGGGACAGGTCCAGCTCGCGCGCGATGATGGCTTTCTGCTGGTTGCCGCCGGACATGTCCTCCGTCTTGGTCGCCGGGCCCTTGCCTGCGCGGACGTCGAACTGGGCTATCAGGCGATCGGCGTTGGCCGCGATGGCCTTGAAGTCGAGCGCGCCGCACCGGTTGGAGAACGGTGCCTTGTGGAAAGTCTTGAGGGCAAGGTTCTCGTCCAGTCGCATGCCCAGGACGAGGCCATGGCGGTGGCGATCCTCGGGAACGTGGGCCATACCCTGCTCTATGCGCTCACGAACGCTGGCGTGGGTTATGTCCCGGCCATTCAGCCGTATGGTTCCCGCGGTCGGCTTGTCCAGCCCGGCCAGCGCCCGAACCAGCTCGGACTGGCCGTTGCCGTCCACGCCGGCCAGCCCGACGATCTCTCCCGCGCTAACGGTCAGGGACAGACCCCTGACCGCGTCGTTCCCGCGAGATCCGCGTACGGTAAGCCCTTCAATCTCGAGCACCGGGCGTCCCGGGTTAGCCGGTTCCTTGTCCACCTTGAAGTTGACCGCCCGACCGACCATCATCTCGGCCAGATCCTCTTCGCGCGCGGCGGCCACGTCGACCGTGCCCACGGTTTTGCCTCGCCTGAGCACAGTACAGCGATCGGCGGCCGCCTTTATTTCGCGAAGCTTGTGGGTAATCAGGATGACGGTCTTGCCCTCGGACTTCAGGCGCGCGATGACGGCCATCAGCTCGTCGACTTCCTGTGGCGTCAGAACCGCCGTCGGTTCATCGAGTATCAGTATGTCCGCTTCCCGGTAGAGCGTCTTGAGAATCTCGACGCGCTGCTGGGCCCCTACGCCCAGGTCTTCGATGCGCGACCGGGGGTCGACTGCCAGGCCGTATGTGGCGGACAGCCCGGCCACCCGGCGCTCGGCACCAGCCAAGTCGACATGCCCGAAGCGAGTCCTGGGTTCGGAACCGAGGATGATATTCTCCGTTACGGTATAGTCCCTGACGAGCTTGAAGTGCTGGAATACCATGCCGATACCCAGCTCGGCGGCGTCATTGGGATTCCTGATCCTGGCATCATGACCCCGTATCCGGATGGAGCCGGAATCGGCCTCGTACAGCCCGTAAAGCACGGACATGAGCGTGCTTTTGCCCGCGCCGTTCTCTCCCAATACGGCGTGCACCTCACCCTGTCTTACGGCCAGACGAACGCGGTCGTTTGCCAGAACACCGGGAAAGGCCTTGGTAATATCGATCATCTCGACCGCATAATTTTCCATTATAGCGATTATAGCACGGCCCCCAGCTACGCATAGAGCGAATCGGGGGCCGTCAATCCGCCGGAATCGACCGGCGCGAGATGCGAAATTACTTGTCGCTTGCCTGCAGGTTGGCCGGAACGAGTCCCTTGGCAAGTGCTTCCGCGTACCCTGCTACCACGACGACCGTGCCGTCTATTATTTCCTGCCTGACTTTGTTCACCTGCGATACGATATCGGGGCCGAGCGCAGGGTTCCTGTCGGAGAATCCCACGCCATCGGAAGCGGTGTCGAAGGTGATGACCTCGCCCTTGAAGGCGCCATCCTTGGCCGCTTGCAAGGCGTATTCGGTGGACGACTCGACGCGCTTGATCATGGACGTCAGAACCGCGGACTGGGTATCCGTGTACAGCCCGTCCTCGTACTGGTCACTGTCGACACCGACAGCCCAGACTCCCTTGCCGCGCAGGCGGTATTCCTTGGCCTGGGCGATGGTGCCGTTTCCGGTACCGCCGGCCGCACTGAAGATGGCATACACGCCGGAATCATACCAATTCTTGGCCTGGGCCTTGGCCAGGTCGGGCTTGCCCCAGTCATTTGCGTAGTAGTCGACGACCTGGGCATCGGGAAGCACCGACAGGATGCCCTGCACCCAGCCCATCTCGAACTTGGTGATGACCGGGCCCGGCACGCCGCCGATAAAGCCGAACTTGGGAGCGGCGACGCCTTCGGCCTTGGCCTTGAGCGCCGCGGCCACGCCGACAAGGTAGGAACCCTCGTGCTCGGAGAAAGTGGCCTGCATCACGTTGGGAGCATCGAGCCAGTCCACATCGACAATCAGGTACTTCTGGTCCGGATAGAGGGGAGCCACTTCGCCCAAGGCGTCCGCCCAGGTAAAACCGGTCACGATGATCAAGTCGTACTTTTCATCGGAGGCCTGCTTGAGGTTGGGAATGTACATATCCTGGGTCTGGGCGGTTACCCAATCGTAATTGGTGCCCTTCTTGGACTGGTTTTCCCAGGTATCGCCATAGTAGGCCAGGATACCACGCCAACCGGCTGCGTTGAACGACTTATCGTCAATGCCGGTAGCGTCGGTGAGCAGCCGAACGGTCACGTCCTGCTTCACGGCTGGAGCGGTCTTGCTCTTGCCGCCACACGATGCGATAGTGAAAACGACCAGGGCGACGACGATCGCCCGGAAAAAATACTTCATCGGGTTCCTCCTAGGGTTGGTTGCAGCTTTGGATCGAATCCGGGGTAGTATTCGACTATAGGCCCGCCGGGCTGATGGGTCAAGGAGAAGCGATGCTGTTCACCGAGTATGGCCTGGTCGTCGACGATACCGACGACTTTCGCAGCTGCGCGGACATCCTCAATGACTCAGATTACCCCGGCGATTTCATCTTGGCCAGGCCGCCTACGCCGAAAGCTGTGGAAGAAGCGGCCCTGGCGGGGTTCATGCCCATGTCCGCCCGCTTCGACGAAGGCGCCGAGTCGATCACCCTGTTCACGCCCAAGCTCCACCGCGTACGCTGCCTGATAGACCCGTCCGACGTACGGCCAACAAAAACAGTTCTCAGGACCGCCAAGCGCTATGCTCTCGGCCTGAACCTGGACTTCCCGGCCGTCCTCGCGGGTTGCTTCGCCAAGCACGGCGACGGGTGGCTCACGCCCGAACTACGCGCCTGTTTCCTCGAACTTGCCCGGTCTTCCGCTGCGCGCGCCGTCCACTGGACGTCCGCGGAACTATACCAGGATGGTCGTCTGGTTGCCGGAGAAATTGGCTACGTCATCGGAAGCGCTTGGGCCAGCCTCTCGGGTTATACCACTGTCTCGGGAGCCGGTACCGTGCAACTCTACGCCCTGGCCGCCCTCCTGGCAAAGACCGGCCTGCGTGTGTGGGACCTGGGAATGCCGATCGACTACAAACTCCGGTTGGGCGCCCGCATCCTTGAACGAAAACACTATCTTCCGTTATTACGCGATGCGTACTCCGCGCCCGTATCCGCGATATTCTGCGTGCATCAAGAGCCCCGGCCGGTTGCCGAGCTTCTCGCCACCTCCAGCATCCTCCAAATCCTATAATACCTTCCCGCGCTCCACGACGGCCACGGGTCGTATGTCGCCTCGGCGGACTCGGGAACTCGAATAGTCGCCAAGACCATCGGCCTCTGGCGCATGGGTGTCTATTTTTCCCTGGGCGCCGGCCCTACCGGCCTTTTCACCCTGATAACCGGCGTACCTGCCGCGTCCAGCCTGGCCTGGAGCGCGGGCGCGGGAGCTTTCATCGCTGTTTTGGCGCGATCACTCCGATCCTTCATCCGGAAGGACCTGGATTCGTCCATCAAACCGGAGGAGTTCCTGATGGACGCCGCGATCGTCATCGTTTCCATAGCTCTGCAAGGATCCAGCTCTGTCCCTGCCCAAGGGCTCCGCGTGTGCATCGACGACGACGAGGCCAAGGCGGCCTGCGGCGAGCACGCCAAGGCGCGCAGGGCTTGGGTCCTGGATAATTTCGAGAAGCTGTTCGGCCCGTTCGCCAAAACGTTGAACCTGTATCCCGCCGGGCACGTATCCGTGCTGACAGGAGCCGGCGCCGACCGCGAGCCCATCTCGGCCATTCACCCAAACGCCGCAGTCGCGGCGCGCAACGACATGATAGCCGCCGCCCTGGAATGCATGTGTCGCCCGGGAGCTCTGGTCGATGAGACCAAAAAGAAACAATCGTAACGCCGGGGATAATTCGCTGGATGGCCCTCTATCGGACGCTATGACCTGAAACCAGACTGCGCGTCAGAAAGTGTAGGTAAACCGGCCGCTGATAGAAGTCTTGCCATCGTTCCGGAACTTGGCCTGGGAAAAAGCGTAAAGCACCGCCTCGTCGATATCGGAATAGCCGCTGCTGATCTCGACGAGAACATCCTCCAAAACCACTCCGGAAGCGGGACGATACGGCGAGACCCTGAAAAGGATGGAGACCGGCTTAAGCGATCGGTCGGCCTTGTAATCCGCGGAATCCACCGGGTAGCCGGCCTCCTCAAGCATCACCCAGATTTCCGGCCTGGCATCATAAACGGGGCTCCGGCCACCTTTGAGGGTCCATCTGCCGGTGCCCGAGTTCACGTAGAACCGCGCGAAAGTGGCCTTTCTCTGCTCCGCGGTTCCCGGTAACCCTTTCTGGTCCGGGATGGCTTTGTAAATTTCATCGGAAACCTCGTATGGCACGGGCATGTACACCCAGATGGGTACGTAGAAGCTCCGGCCCACGTCGCCCGCCCCCGCCTCGAAGGAGAGGTCGTACGTATTGCCCGAGTCGCTCCCCCTGATCACGACGGGTTTAGGAGGCGGAGGAGGAGAAACCGCCTGGCTGCTAGTCGTCGCGGGAACAGCCGGAGCCGTTTTGGACGGCGCCGCCGGCGTCTTTGGCTGGGCCGTGGGCGCGGCTTTTGGCGCGCTGGCGGACTGCGGTGCGGCCGACGTCGTTTCAGTGACCGGTACGGAATCCGAAGGAGTTTCCGGCGCGGGAGTTTCCGGAATCGTGTCCAGGACCGGTGCTTCATTCGCCCTGCGCACATCCTCTCCCTCAAGTTTGCCGAGGCGTACCATCACCGGGCCCGAGAACTCTGCCACATCATGAACGATGAATAAGCCGATCAATAATGAGATGAGAAACGCGACCGCATAGGCGGCCAGCACAATGCCCAGCGAACGGAGCGTCCGCTTGCGGTCCTGGGCCTTCAGCCAAAGGGTCCGGGAATCCGTCACGGAACCGCCCTCGGCGGCCTCGTAGAAAGACCGACTGAGTTGACGCCATTCCGCCTCAACGCATCCAAAAGGGTAACGACTAGCTGATACGGTGCTTCTGCTCCCGCCTCAAGCGTCGCCTGCACGTCCTCTATGCTCAAACCCTCGAGCTCGGCCTTGACCACAGCCTCGGCGCCTTCCGCCGTGGTCAGGATCTTGTTGATGTACACTTCGTCCATATTGACCGCCGTGATGCTCAGTTCGGCCACGCTGACCGCCTGCGCACTGCTGGAATCGGGAAGATCCAGGGCGATGCCTGGCGTGGTCTTGAACGTGCTGGAGATCATGAAGAAGATGACCAGCTGGAAAACCACGTCGATCAGGGGCGTCAGATCGACGTTTATTTGTGGCTTGAGCCGCCTGCTGATGATCATTTCCGCTCCTCCCGAAGTAAGGCGGGCCGCTTGCCGGCGTTTATCATCAGAACGAGCGCGTTCACCTGGTTCTCCATCTTGATCAGAATCATGTTGATCTTGTTGACCAGGTAATTATAGAAGATAACCGCCGGAACAGCGACGATGATGCCGGCAGCGGTGGTTATCAGGGCCTCGGATACTCCCTTGGCCAGGATGGAGGGATCGGCCACCGCGCCGAAGCGTCCGAGCACGCCGAACGCTTTCATCGTTCCGGTCACGGTTCCGAGCAGGCCCAGGAGGGGCGATATGTGGGCAATCGTGCCGAGGGCCGAGATATTGCGCTCCAGCCGTGGGACTTCCTGGTTGCCCGCGTCCTTGAGGACCTCCTTCTGGGCAAGCTCAGGGTAGGAGCGATGCTCTATGCCTACCTTGATCAGGGCCGACAGTGGCGACACGTTGTTGTCGCAGATGGACAAAGCCTCGTCGAAGTGGCCCTTTTCTACCGACGCCTTGATTCGGGAGAACAGCTTCTCTTCATCCACATCGATTCGACGGAAGTACAGTATTCGTTCGATGATGATTACCGCCCCGATTACAGACAGCGCCATGATTATCCACAGGACAACACCGCCCTTGATTATGAGATCGAGCATCGTTCCTCCAAGTCCGGAAGGCTCCGGTTTCCCGATTTATCCGCTGATAAAAGGATCAGCCGCGAAAAAAGGATACGCCGTTCCCG
>SPCK01000283.1 GCA_004525355.1 Spirochaetales bacterium | reverse complement strand
GTGTCCCTTCGGCAAGCGTGTGTGACACCGCTGATCTGGCCGGGGTAGATTGGTCGCCAGAAAAGGAGGCGACCGATGAGCAGAGAGAAGCAAGGGGTGCCGGCGGAGGTGGATCGTATACGGGAGCAGTTGCTGGAATGGCGAGGGAAACGCAGGCATGGCCAGCGCATTCCGGAAGAGCTGTGGGCAGCGGCGGTGGCCGCGGCGCGGCGGCACGGGTTGAACCGTGTGAGCCAGACGTTGAAGCTGGATTACTACCAGTTGAAGCGCCGGTGTGGACAGAAGGGGGAGGCGGCCAGCGAGGGGGTCTTTGTTGAGTTGGAATCCGCGAAAGCAGAGGGGGCGCGGTGCCTGGTCGAACTGGAGAAGGGCAACGGGGCGAAGCTGCGGGTGTGCGTGGATGACGCGGCGGCGGTGGACTGGTGTCGCGTGAAGGAAGCGTTTCTGGGGGCGTAGGGAAAGATGATCCAGATTACCCCTCAGATGCGCATTCTGGTGGCTGTGGAGCCGACGGACTTTCGTCGCGGGATTGATGGTCTTGGCGGAGTGTGCCGTCGGGTGTTGGAGGAGGACCCGTTCTCGGGCTGTGTGTTCGTATTCCGGAATCGGCGTGCCACGGCGGTGAAGCTCCTCATCTACGATGGCCAGGGGTTTTGGCTGGCACAAAAGCGCTTGAGCAAGGGCCGTTTCCGTTGGTGGCCCGCGGGAGATCGAACGTGCGAACTGCAGGCGCGCGATCTTCAGGTGGTGCTGTGGAACGGCGATCCGGGACGGGCGAAGATGGGTCCGTTGTGGCGCGCATTGGGCACTGGCGGGCGGGAGCAAAAAAGTTGAAGAAAAAGCGTGCGTTCAGTTTTCGTCCCTGCTACGTTTTGTTGCATGCAAGAGGAGATTGTCTACCGCGGCCGCACGATCGGCAGCGAACAGATCAGGTTCATTAGCGATCTAATCGCCGAGCATCCGCAAGCCAGCCGATACCGACTATCCAAGCTGTTGTGTGAAGCGTGGGATTGGCGTTACGCCAACAGCGCGCTGTGCGACGCGCCTTGCCGCGGACTCATGCTGTTCCTGCATCGGGGCGGACATGTTCGATTGCCTCCCGCGAAGAACACCGCGCGGAAACATCCCGGCAAGCGTCGCAAACCGGCCACGGATATCCTGTTGGACCAGAGTCCGATCAGCGAAGCGTTGCAGACATTGCGGCCCTTGCAGATCCGGCAAGTGCGGCGCACGAGTTGGGAAGATCTCTTCGGCGGGCTGATCGAGCGGGATCACTACCTGGGCTTCAGGCATGTGGTGGGCGAGCATCTGAAGTACATGGTGTTTTGGCGGGATCGGCCGGTGGCCTGCCTGGCGTGGAGTTCGCCGCCGTGGCACATGGGGCCGCGGGATCGGTTCATCGGTTGGAATCCGAAGGTACGGCGTAAGAACCTGCGCCTGATCGCCTACAACACGCGTTTCTTGATCCTGCCTTGGGTGCGGGTCAAGCATCTTGCCAGCCATATTCTCGGCCAGATGGCCCGACGAATCAGCGCGGATTGGGAAGCTCTGTACGGCCATCCGGTTTACTACCTGGAGACGTTCGTAGACCGAGAACGTTTCGCGGGCACGTGCTATCGGGCGGCGAACTGGGTGTACTTGGGTCAGACCACCGGCCGGGGAATCAAAGATAAGAAGCACCAGGTGACGCGTTCGCTGAAAGATGTGCTGGGCTATCCGTTGCGGCGGGATTTTCGGCGTCGGCTTTGCGAGGTGGCGGTATGAAAGCATGGCGTCGCGTATCGCTCGACGAGGAGAAACTCAATGGGCTGAGGAAGCGGGTGGAAGAGAAACGTCTGGAGCCGGGGGATTACGAACTGGTTGGGCAGGCGATAAGAGAGACAAAGCGTCTGTGGTGGCGGTGTTGGTGGATGGGGCATGTCGAAGCGATGCTGCGGCGGATGCTGGCGGTGAAGAATTGGCTGCGACGCTGTCGGGGCAAGCCGCCGCTTGTGCCCGAAGAATGGGACCAGGATGAGTGATCAGATTCCATGCGTGGAATTGGATGTCGAAGGTCTCCTCGCGCTGGGCGAGCGAGCCGAAGGCCACAGCCTCCAGGAGAGCGACTATGCCAAGATCAAGAGTCTGGTCGACACGGTAGTCCTTCAATACTGGGCAATGCAAGGCCGTGACATCTCGATGAAACGAGTGTTACGGATGATGTTCGGCGCCTGCACGGAGAAGACACGCAACCTTCTGAAGCGCACAGGCAAGAAGAAGGGGCGGGAAGCCAGGAAGAAGGGCAAGCGAAAGGGACACGGTCGACGCCCATCCTCAGCCTACTGGGGGGCGGATCGCGAACAAGTCGCTCATCCGGAGTTGAAGGCCGGAGACCGCTGTCCTGAATGCAGCCAATCCAATCTGTATGCTCCGGCGCGCCAGTCGCAGATCATTCGCCTGGTGGCTCAGCCTCTTGTGGCCGCCACCGTTTTTGAACTGGAAACGCTGCGTTGCGCCGGCTGCGGTAAGGTGTTCGGCGCCCAGCCGCCGGCCGAGGCCGGGGAAGAGAAGTACGATCCCAACGTCGGTCCGGGGCTGGCGGTTCAACGCTATGGCTACGGCATGGCCATGAACCGAATCGAGCAGATGCAGGATGACTGCGGCATTCCTCTGCCGGCCGGCACACAGTGGGAACTGATCCGTGACACCTACAGGGAAATTTACCCCGTGTGGCCGGAACTGCTTCACCAGGCGGCTCAAGCCGACCTGTTCCACAACGATGACACCGTCACAAAGATTCTGGCCGTGGAAAAGCAGATCAGGGAGGAGGCAGAAGAAGACAACACAGGAGGAAAGCGTCGTACCGGGGTGTTTACTACCGGCATCGTTGCACAACGTAGCGATGTGACCATCGCTGTTTTCTTCAGCGGTCGCCGCCACGCCGGTGAGAATCTGCAAGAACTGCTCGACAAACGAGGTGAGAACCTGCGGATCCCTATCCAGATGTCCGACGGTCTCAACCGCAATGTTCCCGCCACCAGCAAAACACATCAGGCCAACTGCAACAGCCATGCTCGGCGTGAGTTCGTTGATTTGGTCGAGCACTTCCCGGAGGAAAGCGCTCATGTCCTGGAAGTGTTCGGCGAACTGTACAAGAACGACGCACAGACCAAGGAGATGGATGCTGAGCAACGGTTGCGCTTTCACCAGCAGCACAGCAACAAGTTGATGGCGGGATTCAGGAAATGGCTGGAAGGCAAGATGCAGGGCCGGCAGGTCGAGCCCAACAGTTCGCTGGGCAAAGCGATCAACTACATCCTCAAACGCTGGAAGAAACTCACGCTATTCCTCCTCAAGCCAGGCGTCCCGATCGACAACAACGTCGCGGAAAGAATCCTGAAGACGGCCATCCGGCATCGTAACAACTCTCTGTTCTACAACACCCTCAACGGCGCGCACATCGGCGATATGTTTATGAGCCTGATCCTCACCTGCCGGTTCTGCGGGGTGGCCCCGTTCGCCTACCTCGTCACGTTGCGACAGTACGCCAAACATCTCGCTGAAGACCCGTCTGCCTGGATGCCGTGGAACTACCAATCCACGCTGGAGACCATCGCCGGCGGCTGACTCGCCCGGCGCTCACGCCGTCAATCGGCGCGGCCGCCGGGCACTCCCCCCGTTCTCCCTCTGCTTCTTTCCTTCACGCATCGTGCCGGCCCCGGGCCGGAAACCCGCCCGAAAACGAGAAAACAAGGGCTGCACACGCTTGCCGAAGGGACACC
>SPCK01000433.1 GCA_004525355.1 Spirochaetales bacterium | reverse complement strand
TTTTCCTCCCCTTCCTGGATGCTCCGCGGACGGATTGACAAGCGACCGCAAAGAACTCTATTGTATTCAAACGACGCGTGACACCGGCGCGGCGTTTTAAGATTTCTCGTGTACCGAAGAAACCGCTGGGTCATGCTGAGATCCGGCAACTATCAGGAGACGAAGGTTTAATGCCTACGATCAATCAACTTATCCGGATGGGGCGAAAGCAGTCCCACTGGAAGACCAAGAGCCCGGCTTTGGACGAATGTCCGCAAAAGCGCGGTGTCTGTACCCGCGTCATGACGGTTACGCCCAAGAAACCGAACTCGGCCCTCCGGAAGGTGGCGCGTGTGCGCCTGTCCCACGGTATCGAGGTAACTGCCTATATTCCCGGCGTCGGGCATAATTTGCAGGAGCATTCGGTTGTCCTCATCCGCGGTGGACGCGTAAAGGACCTCCCGGGCGTTCGTTACCATATCATCCGAGGCGCCAAGGATACCTTGGGCGTCGCCGACCGCAAACAGTCGCGCTCCAAGTACGGCGCCAAGCGGCCTAAGGCGTAAGGGGGCGTACGATGGGAAGAAAGAAAAAGACCGTCGATCGCGGCCACATGCCCGACGCTCGCTACAACAGCCTTTTGGTAACCAAGTTCATTTGTCGCATGATGTGGGAAGGCAAGAAATCCACCTGCATGACGATCATGTACGACGCCATGGCCAAGATTCAGGATAAAGCCGGCACACCCGCGCTGGACGTTTTCATGAAGGCCATGGACAACGTCAAGCCTGTCGTCGAGGTAAAATCTCGCCGAGTTGGTGGAGCCACCTACCAGGTGCCTATCGAGATCCGGGATACGCGCCGCGAAGCCCTGGCCATGCGCTGGCTTATTACCGCTGCCCGGAAACGTTCCGGCAAGTCCATGGCAGATCGGCTTGCGGCCGAGCTGTCGGACGCGTTCAACAATACCGGCACCGCGGTCAAGAAGCGTGAAGACACGCACCGCATGGCGGAAGCCAACAAGGCCTTCGCACATTATCGCTGGTAGTTCCCAGATCCGGGCGGGAGTCGGAACCCGCCGGCTCTCCTCTTGATGCGAGAAGAGCAAAAACTATATAATGCGGGAACCCGCGCGATATGCCGGTCTCCCGTTCCGAAAACCAGGTAGGAGGATACGAATGGCTAAAGAGAAGTTCAATCGTAACAAGGTTCATATGAACGTTGGTACGATCGGCCACATCGATCACGGAAAAACCACCTTGAGCGCCGCCATCACCATGTACTGTGGCAAGAAATTCGGCGACAAGGTAATGAAGTACGACGAGATCGACAACGCACCGGAAGAGAAGTCTCGCGGTATTACAATCAATACCCGGCACTTGGAATACCAGTCCGACAAGCGCCACTATGCGCACATAGACTGCCCCGGTCACGCTGACTATATCAAGAACATGATCACCGGTGCTGCCCAGATGGACGGCGCCATCCTGGTCGTGTCCGCTCCCGACTCCGTCATGCCCCAGACTCGCGAGCACGTACTCCTGGCCCGCCAGGTAGGCGTTCCCGCCATGATCGTGTTCCTCAACAAGATCGACCTCCTCGACGATCCCGAGCTCGTGGAGCTGGTGGAGCAGGAAGTCCGAGACCTCCTCAACTTCTACGGCTTCCCCGGTGACGAGATCCCTATAATCAAGGGTTCCGCCTTCCAGGCAATGACCGAGCCCGAGAATGCCGAGGCCACCAAATGCCTCCAGGAACTCCTGGACTCAATGGACTCGTACTTCAAGGATCCCGAGCGCGCCACCGACAAGCCTTTCCTGATGCCTATCGAGGACGTGTTCTCCATCTCTGGCCGCGGCACCGTCGTGACCGGTAAGATTGATCGCGGTATCGTCAAGGTGAATGAGGAAGTCGAGATCGTCGGTATCAAGGCGACCAAGAAGACCGTCTGTACCGGCGTCGAAATGTTCAACAAGCTCCTCGACGAAGGACGTGCCGGCGACAACATCGGCGCCCTGCTTCGCGGTATCGACAAGAAAGAAGTCGAGCGCGGTCAGGTTCTCGCCAAGCCGGGTACCATCAATCCGCATACCAAATTCAAGGGCCAGATCTACGTTCTGAGCAAGGACGAAGGCGGCCGCCACAGTCCCTTCTTCACCGGCTATCGTCCGCAGTTCTACTTCCGCACCACGGACATCACCGGCGCTGTTACCCTGCCAGCAGGCAAGGAAATGGTCATGCCCGGGGACAACACCGAAATCGAAGTCGAGCTGATCTATCCTGTAGCCATGGAAAAGGGTCTCAAATTCGCTATCCGCGAAGGCGGCCGAACCGTGGCTTCCGGTCAGGTTATCGAGATTATCGGGTAAGCTTTCAGAGATTCTGATGAGAGGCGCGCCATGACGGCGCGCCTTTTTTTGCGAGCCGCCTTCGCGGTTATCGATGTGAA
>SPCK01000165.1 GCA_004525355.1 Spirochaetales bacterium | reverse complement strand
GGGAAAAAATCGGCGCCCGCCTCAGTCGGAAGACACGTGGACACGTCGGCGTTCCATACTCCCGTGCTGAGGGTGATGTCAATCGGATACGCCGACGTTGCAATGAAGAGTAAGCATAGCAAAGCAAGATACACCGAATTCGGGCGCCACCGAGCCGGCGTCACGTTCCCGGTGTACATGCCGCTTGAAGAAAACCGGGAGGCCGCGTCGAACGCGACCTCCATTTTTTTTTGCCGCGTCACGTATCCAGTATTGTGTAGGTTACCGTTACAGTGGCGCCGGCGCCATTCTCGACAAGGGCTCCCGGTGTCGGTACGGTCAGGGTGTAGGTCAGGTTCGTGCCATCGGTCGCGCCGATACCGGTGTTGCCGCTCGGGATTGCGGTTATGAGATCCGCCGCCACTCCGGTAATCGCTGTACTTCCAGGGGTACCGAGTCCGCCCGAGGCGGCTACGGCAAGGGCGGTACCCGCCGGAAGCGTGCCGGCAGTGATTTCGACGGTAATCTTCTGCGTCACCCCGGAGGGATTGAGTACGGTATACTGCAAGTACTTCAGGGCGTTCGTGTCGCCCACGGGAGCAGCACCCGGCGTTCCCGCGGTTCCGACGGTCAGGGTGATGGCCGATGCGTCGAACAATCTGATGAGCTGGATCTGCGGAACGACAATCGTGATGTCATGCGCCGCCGATGTCTGCGCGTAGGCGCCCGTGATTGCCATGGCTGCGACCAGTAGGAAAAATAGTACTCTCTTCATGACTGTTAGCCTCCGTGAGAAGATTGTTTGACTTTTATATAAAGGAAACACTATTACAGGAATCTCGGTAAATCAATAGTAATATCGGCATTTTACTGCTAATTCTACACTATTAAGTTAACTATCGTGTCCGGGCTCCCGAGTTTGACCGGTGGTGTTCCATTTTTCCCTCGCATTCGCTACTCATTCCCGCCAATCGTGCTATTTGGTACCGCTGGGCGCTCAGTCGCTTCCCGTCGATCGACAGGCCCTGGCTTCCTGGCTTTCAACCACGGGCAGTTTCTCGATCGTACCGGTCGATACCTGGGGGGTCGGGCAACCGCAACGCGCTCACCGATGAATGGTTCGGCTATGACACCCCTCGCCTGAACCAATTGTCCGTCTCGATGGACCGGACGGCGAGCACGACCGACGAAGGCGAGCTGTTCTTCAAGAAACTGCACCTCAAGATCGGTCTGGATGTAGATGTCGACGACAACCTGATACTCGGCCTGCAGTGGGTCAGTGACCTGGGCCCTGTACGGCTGGGGCTGGGTTTAGGATTCGAGGTCGGAGGGCAGCTGGTCCTATGCGTCACGCCGAAGGGTCCCGTGGACGATCCGAATTATATTGATGCCTCGCCTTCGCTCTACTTGTTCCATTACGGTCCCATCCTCAAGGGAACGGTTTCATGGTGATTACCGGGGCTACAGGATTACCGGCGAGCGGGCGATGGTTGCAAGGATTTCAGTCTGTCCGGTGAGAGCCAGACCCCTTGGTTTCTTTAGAGCAGATCGAATAATACTTGACGGCTCGCTGAACCTACCATAAGATCACTTGATGCGTGGGTGGCCTTGGTGGGCCATGTTCGATCCAAGCCGAGGAGGCTTACTGGAGACCGAGAGACTATCCATTTCACCCGCACACTGGGATACCTTTTTAATGCGCGCGTTGCGCGCCGAAAAGCTTCAGCACCCTTTTCATTTTTCTTAACGGGAGGAATGTGTATGAGGAACCGGTATTTTCTAGTCGTAATGGCCTTAGCGGTGATGGGTCTCCTGCTCGCAGGTTGTGGAGCCCCGGACGCAAAGGTAATCAAGATCGCCACCCAGAGCCCGCTCTCAGGGGGCATGTCCGCGGTCGGAACCGATATGAAGAATAGCGCGCAACTGGCCATGGAGCAACTATCCGGCCCACTCGTTGCGATGGGCTTCAAGGTCGAGCTCGCCGCCTTCGATGATCAGGGCAATCCTGATACCGGAGTCGCGAACGCAAAGAACATCGTATCGGACCCCGCGATTCTGGTGATCGTCGGTCATTATAACTCCGGCGTGCAGATTCCCTCCTCAGAGGAATATCACGCGGCCGGGCTTGCCAACGTATCCCCCGCCAACACCAACCCAAAGGTAACCGAGCGCGGGTATCTGGAAGTTAGCCGGATCTGCGG
The DNA here is from genome assembly GCA_004525355.1 of Spirochaetales bacterium. GTDB lineage: Bacteria > Spirochaetota > Spirochaetia > Treponematales > UBA12059 > UBA5200. The sequence continues at coordinate 3,329 of SPCK01000165.1, read as the reverse complement.
ACGCGACGATGTCCAGGGCGCAGTCGGCGCCCAGTTCGCCAGCGTCAAGGGCATAAAGAGCACCTACGTACTGCACGACAAGACGGCGTATGGCCAGGGCATCGCGGAGTACTTCAAGCGCGAATCGGAGAATCTCGGCATAAAGGTATTGGGATTCGCGGGCACCGAGGAGAAGGCCAACTTCGACTCGATTCTCTCTCCGATCCTCGCGGCAAAGCCCGAAGCCATCTACTTCGGTGGTATGTTTGACCAGGCAGCCGTACTCTTCAAGCAAGCTCGACAGAAGGGCTACATGGGTATGTTCCTGTCGGACGACGGCTTCGACTCCTCCGACGCCGCCAAGATTGGCGGAGCGGCATTGTTGGAAGGCGCTGGCACGTATTTCTCGACCGTAGCCGGCCCCGCGGCCGCCTATCCGGGAACCGCTAAATTCCAGAACGACTTCAAGGCCAAGTTCGGTGCGGAACCCCAGCCTTTCGCTGCCCAGTCGTATGACAGCATGGCCATCGCCCTCAAGGCGATTGAGAACGCCGCGATCGCCGCAGGGAAGAAGATTCCCGCCCGCGCCGACGTCACCAAGGCCGTGCGCGCCCTCATGGATTTCCCCGGCATCACGGGGACCTTCACCTTCAACGCGAAGGGTGACCTGGCAAAAGCCAAGTATTTCATCATCCAGGTAACATCGGCCGATGCAGCACAGTGGTCGCAGAACAAGATCGACAAGATCCTGGACATCGCCCCGCCGCAGTGATCGGTTAGATTACTCTAAACTCCCTCGCCCCCATTAATGGGGGCGAGGGTCATCATGGAGGCTTTATGCGGCGCTTGATAAAATCCGACTCACTACGAGAGATTCTTCTCCCGCTCGGTCAAATGGTATTGTTCGTACTGGGCGCGGGAGCCCTGCTTTCTGTGATCATGATTTTCTTGGCAATGATCTTCCGTGGATCGGGAGCGGACAAGCTCCTTCTCGACAACCAGAATGTCAACATCCTCTTTTTACACACTAGCAAATCTGCCCCAGGTGCTCATCGATGGAGTAACGCTGGGTTTCGTATATGCAGCAATTGCCCTTGGATACACCATGGTCTACGGTGTACTTGAGTTTATAAATTTTGCCCACAGCGAGATATTCGCGATCGGTGCCTTCGCAGGCGTCGAGTTCCTTATATTCATGGATAGGCTCGGCGTACTCACCAACTCGGGCTCCTATGGTCCGTACGTCTTCCTTGCTCTGGCGCTGGCTGTAGGCATGATCGCCGCCGGCGGCATAGCCGTGCTCATAGAGCGAACCGCCTACCGGCCTTTGCGCGGCGCGCCACGACTGGTTCCGCTCATATCGGCGATCGGCGTTTCCTTTGCCTTGCAGGACATCATCCGCCTCGTCGAGAGCCTGACGACCGGACAATTCTATCGGGTCATACCCACGTTCGGTAATTTTGATGATCGTATACCGTTATTCACCATCAATACGTCTTCGGCACCGATCAACGTCGACATACAGGTCAAGTCGGTGATCGTCATAGTAGCCGCCATGATGATGCTCGTCGGACTCAACTACATCGTCAATGCCACAAGAATAGGCAAGGCGATCAGGTCGGTCGCACAGGACCGGAATACCGCCGCGATAATGGGAATAGGCGTCAACGGCATCATAGCTTTCACGTTTCTCATCGGAGGCGCGCTGGGCGGCGCGGCAGGCGTACTGTACGCCCTCAAGTTCACGCGAATCGATCCGTTCGTCGGATTCATGCCAGGCATGAAAGCCTTCACGGCTGCAGTATTGGGAGGCATCGGTAACCTGACTGGTGCGCTGCTTGGAGGCATGATCCTCGGTATGCTCGAGAGTTTCGCGGGCGCATACCTTGGTACTTATACCATGGGAAATTTCGGGTCGGAATACAAGGACATCTTCGCGTTCTTTATCCTGATCATAGTCATCATTTTCCGTCCGTCGGGTCTGCTCGGCGAGCAGATTTCCCAGAAAGCATAGGAGGATCGCGATGAAAACCTGGATACGTGAATTCCTCCAAAAGACGATGGAATTCCTGAATCGCGGAAAAGTTCCGTATATCTTTTCTCTCAGCTCCATTGTTCTCGGGTTCGTGCTCGTCTACGTGAGCCCGCGTTCCATACCCGCCTTCCTCGTATTCGCGGCGGCGGCCGGCCTTCCATATTTCCTGACCATGAAAAAAGCTGTAAAGCTTGCCCTCGCCGTTCTGGTAGCTGTGGTGCTGGTCCCGATCCTCGGGGCACGGAACATCTTCTACCTCGAGGTCATCTTCCAGATCGCGGTATTCTCCGCCCTGGCGCTCGGCCTCAATATCGTCGTGGGTTTCTCGGGGCTTCTCAATTTCGGATACATGGCGTTCTATGCCGTCGGGGCCTATCTATGGGCGTTCTTCGGATCGCAACAGCCTTTCCTGTTGCACGCCATACCTGGAACGGCGCCTCCTGGAACGCAGTTTTTCATGGCTCCCGACTGGTTCTACCTGTTTATCTTCCTCGGCGTCATAGTGGCCGCGATTGTCGGACTGATACTTGGCCTCCCGGTTCTTCGCGTACGTGGCGACTACCTTGCCATCATCACCCTGGGCTTCGGGGAGATAGTAAGGCAACTTGCCAACAACCTGGACAAGCCGCTCAACCTGACCAACGGTCCCCAGGGCATCACCCCAATTCAGAGACCGTCCTTGCCTGAAGGAGTGATACGGTTCTTCAACGGCATCTTTGAACCTCTCGTGGGACGCCCGGTCACGGTAAACCAGTTCTACAATATCCTGTTCTACCTGATTGCCCTCGTGGTCGTCATCGTGGCCATCGTCATCACCTACCGTCTCGACGATTCCAAGATGGGACGCGCGTGGACAGCGATCCGCGAGGATGAACTCGCGGCCACGGCAATGGGAATACCGGCGAACCGTCTCAAGCTCGCGGCCTTCGCCGTCGGAGCCTCGTTTGCCGGTGCCATGGGCGTGCTCTTCGCTGCCAGCCGTACCTTCGTGAGTCCAGAGTCGTTCAGCTTCCTGCAATCGGTCGGCGTGCTGACCATGGTCATCCTTGGAGGGATAGGGAGCATCCCCGGTGTGATCATCGGAGCCTCGGTGGTCATCATATTGAACCTCCAGGTTCTCCAGAGCTTCTCGCTCTTCCTTTCCCGGCTCCGTCAGAGCGACGCTTTCATTCCTATCATCAATTTCTATTGGAGGGATCTCTCCAATCAGCTCGATCCATCCAAGTACCAGCGCCTGGTCTTCGGGATTATCCTTGTACTCATGATGATCTACCGTCCTGCAGGCATCCTGCCCGCGGCCAGGCGGCAGCGCGAG
>SPCK01000491.1 GCA_004525355.1 Spirochaetales bacterium | reverse complement strand
TAGCCCGAGTTTCGCACTTTACGTCATAAGTCATTGGTAATCAACGCCTCCATTTTCGCGGCACTACAAAGTCGTGTGCCGGGCGTGATTCTCGCTCTGTACGGGCGCTGCCCTGATTACGGATCGATGACACGGCATGCCGCCCCAGTCTATGCCCAGGTTGCGATAGATGCTTTTCTGGCATTCTTCGGGTTGGCCGGCCTTGCGGATCCGGTGTGTTTGCCCATTGCGGGTGGGCAGCAGGATGGTCGTGTAGCAATGCGTTCGCAGAACGCGCTTCAATGTCTCCCAGTTGCGGTGATCTCCTTTCTGTTCCAACGTCCACAAGATGTTTTTGAGAAGATGATAAGCCAACACGCAGATAAACACATGGGCATCGACGCGTTCCTCCTTGTGATGCGGGTTGGGACGCAACCCCAGGTCGGTTTTAAGCGCTTTGAACCCATCCTCGGCCTGCGTCAGGCTGATGTAGAGTTGCCACAGTTCATGCTCGTTGAGCGTTTGTTCGTCGGTGCGCAACACATAGCAACCCCAAAGGTCAGCGGCTTCTGCAAGCCGTTGATCATCCCGTGTCCATCTCAAACGAAGGCCATCGGCTTCATTATGCAGCTCGATCGTATAGAACTTCCTTGCCCTGGGGTGCCGGGCTTGAATACGACCGATAGCCTGCTCGATCTTCGAGCGTGCCTTCATTTGCTTCTTCTCTACCCTCGTAGCCAGTTTGCCCAGCGCATCGAGAAAGCGGCGTTCGGCGTTAGAGACGATGGCGTGCTCTTTCGCGCCGCGCGGCTCGCTCTTGCACAATACGATCCGTTCCGGCCTGTCGCCGTCCAGATCTGCGGCATGCGGGTCGTCCATCACGCGAACCCATACCGGCGCCTTGCTCGCCCGGCCCTGAACAATCTTGAATGCCTGCTGTTCGCGAAACATGTCCAGATAACGTTGGCGTTGTCCCCGGCTGTCGTTGACCAAGTAGCCAAAACCATGCTCATGCAGCAGATTCAGGTTTTTGCGCGTGGCCACGCCCGCATCCATGACCACCAAAGGCTTTTCCTTGGCAGGCTCCGTCGCGGCGTTCAACTCCGAGATCATCTCCACGAGGCTCTTGCCGTCGTTGCGATTGCCTTCGAAAATCTTGTGCGCCATCTCGAACCCATACTGATCGAACACCATGCCCACGACAATCTGCGCACAGTCGTTTCGCTTCTGTTTGTTCGCACCGCGTTTGGCTTTCGGATTACGCGGGCACAAGCCCTCGAAATGGGTGTTGGTCAGATCGTACAGCAGCACCGTTCTCTCCAGGTTGAACAGACTGCTTTGACGTTCGCGCAGATGTCTCTCAATATCGCCTTGCCGCGCCAACAGCAGATCGCTCACCCGATAGAACCGGTCGTCGCTTGCCCCCCGCAACGCATTGCCCATCAGTTCCGGCAATCCGGTGCGCCGATACCAGTCCAGCAGACTATGCTCGCTGGTCGGATCCGCCAACCGATTGATCACCGAAATCGCCGCCGCCTGGCTCTGGCTACGGTTGAAACCCAAGGTGCTCAACACCTCCGGCATTCCCAGCCGTTTCCAGGTCTCCCATCCGCTCAGCACCGGCCCAAGTTCCGCAGTATCGGTATGGCTCACCGCCAACGCTCTCACCCCATCGAGGCATTCCTCTTCGGGAGCCGGACTCGCAAAGGGTTGCCACCGGCCCTCGCTACCCACTTGGCGCACAATGCGATCAACCCACGCCGCGTGGTCCGCGATCAGTTCCCGCGCCAACAACGTCTCCCGCCCATACAGCCGATCTTCGACGGCTTTTGCAACCGGTTTCCAGTCCGCTCGGGCCAGCGGCGCATTGCCCAGCGACACGACAGCGCGGTGTCGCGGTCGCGCCGTGTCATCGCGGTACGACTCGACCAGCTTGAGAACTTGCCCCGACCGGGTCTCTTTGAGTCTGAAAAACATAGCGGCAGATTACCGCACGGCCACGGAACAGTCAAGGGACCTCAGGCATTTATGGGCACTACAACGCGCCCCATAGGGCGATTATCAAGGATTTACGACACAAATCGGACCGATTTC
>SPCK01000034.1 GCA_004525355.1 Spirochaetales bacterium | reverse complement strand
TTGATCGATACGAAGGCCTTGCCGCCCAGGTCCTTGAGTACGCCGGTCAGGATCGGCGCCGTGCGCTCCAGGTGTTCTTTCGCCCGGCCGATGGTGCCATAACGGTATACGGGCCAGGAATGCTCGGGGCCCATGTAGGAGTACGCCATGGTGACGCAACCGCGGGCCAGGACGTCAGCGTCGGCCAGGGCCCGTATCCACAGCTCCCAGTCTTCGCCGCCCATTACCTTGACGGTCTCGGCCGCCTCATCCTCGCTCGCCGGCTTGACGCTTACTTCGCTCATGACGCCGGTAAAGGCGTCGACGGTCGTTCCGCTGAAGGACGTGCCGAGAGGCTTGAGAGTCGACTTGTGCATGACGCCGGTCTTTGGATCGACTCGCACGGGGCTGGCCAGGGAGTAGATCACCTGGTCAAACTGCAGCCCGTCCAGCCTGGCGCGGCGTATGACCTCCGCTCGAGTCAGGTCGGAAAACGCGTCCAGGTTATACGTAACCGAATAAAGCCCGGAAGCCTTTGCTGCCCTGTCAAAAGCCCGGTTGTCGTACCATCCGGCGCTGGCGGGTTTCTTGTCGTTGGGCTCGCGCTCGAACGATACACCGATCGTGCTGGCGCCGCACGCGAAAGCCGCGCCTATGCGGGTTGCCAGGCCATATCCGGTGGAGCAACCCAGGACAAGAACGGCCTTGGGGAGCGGCTTGCCACTTGCCAAGGCTGCTTCGACGATGGAGCCTCGCGACGCCACGGTCCGCTCTATCCAGTCGTTGACCAAGGCCTCGCAACCTGTGGGGTGCGCGTTCAGGCAGATATTGTTCCTGACCATGGGTTTGACTATCAAAGGATCTCCTCCCCGACGATGCAGAGCCAATCAGCCTCGATCACTATTTCTCCGTTCACGTAGCCGACGCCCTTCTGCTTGATAAGCCTGGGGCTGGCTCTCAGATTATGTATCTTCATCTCGAAATGATCGCCAGGCCGTACCTGGCGTCGGAATTTGACGTTGTTGACCGCAGCAAGGAAAAAGGTTCCGGCCGCGCTGATACCCTGAAGCTTCACGCCGACACCACCGGCTTCTGCCATGGTCTCGATCAGGATGACACCGGGGACGACGGGGTAGTGGGGAAAGTGACCGGGGAAAAAGCATTCCTTTCCGGTCCAGAGTTTGCGCCCCACGATATTGTGCGCATCGATGACTTCGACCTCATCGAGGAAAAGGAAAGGGTCCCGATGAGGAAGAAAACCTTCAATTTCCTGCCTACCCGCTATCATGTATATTTCCTCAGGACCACACAGCCGTTATGCCCGCCGAAACCAAGCGATGTGCTTGCGGCTGCGTCGATCCTGCCGGGTGCTCCCTTGTTGGGTACGTAATCGAGGTCGCAGGCAGGATCAGGCTCATCCAGGTTGATGGTCGCGGGAAAGAAACTATCCTTGATAGCAAGAACGCAGATAATGGCCTCAACGGCGCCTGCGGCCGCGATCATGTGACCGGTCATGCTTTTGGTTGAGGAAATACGGATCTTCCTCGAGTGATCGCCAAATGCTTTCTTTACCATCAGGGTTTCGATGGGGTCGTTCATCTGGGTGCTGGTTCCGTGGGCATTATAATACGCTATGTCTTCAGGCTTGAGGCCGGCATCCACGATGGCCTGGCTGATAGCAGCGGCTCCGCCCGTTCCTTCGGGATCGGGGGCCGTCAGGTGATATGCGTCGCAGGAGGAACCGTACCCGGCCAGCTCGGCATGGATACGTGCGCCACGCGCCTTGGCGTGTTCTTCGGTTTCTATGATCATCACGCCGGCACCCTCGCCGAGCACGAATCCATCCCTGTCCTTGTCAAAAGGCCGACTGGCCTTGGTGGGATTATCGTTATAGGCGGTGGACAGCGCCTTGAGCATACCGAAGGCGCCCATGGCGAACTCGGTTATGGCGCCTTCGGTCCCGCCGGTGATGACGACCTCCGCGCGGCCTGAGCGAATCATGTCCAGGCCCATGCCGATTGCGTCGGTACCGGACGAGCATGCCGTCGCCAGGGTCAATGCGGGGCCGTGGACGCCCAGGCGCATGCTGATGTTGGCGGCCGCTTCATTCATGATCATCAGTGGTACGGTCATGGGCAGCATCCTGGTCGGACCGGATTCCATGAGTTTCTTGTGGCTTTCTTCAAATATCTCCAGACCGCCTATGCCGTTGCCCAGCAGGATCGCGGTCTTTGCAGGTACTTCACCGCCTTCAAGACCGGCGTCCCTCCACGCCTGAACCGCGGCCGCGACCGCGAACTGCGAGAAGCGGGCCATCTTGCGAGCTTCTTTTCGGTCCATGTACAGGGAAGAATCAAAGTTTTTGACTTCTGCGGCCACCTTGGTGTCCAATCTCGACGAGTCGAAATTGGTGATGGGTCCCAGACCGCTCTTTCCGGCCTTGATGGCTGCCCAGAATGTTTCCAGGTCGTTGCCCAGGGGCGACACGACGCCCATGCCGGTGATGACTACCTTGTTTTTCATGTATATCCTCCCTTGTCGCTATCAGCGGATCCGCGGGGTTTACCAGCGGATAATATTGCCGCCATAGGTCAGCCCAGCACCAAAACCCATCGTCATGACCAGATCGCCCTTTTCAAGAAGTCCCTTGCTTACCATCTCGTCCATCGCGAGGGGAACCGACGCGGTCGATGTGTTGGCGAATTCCTCGATATTCATATAAAAGCGATCATCAGCCAGACCGAAACGCTTTGCCGCCGCCTGCACGATACGGGCATTGGCCTGGTGCGGTACGACCCACCGGAAATCATGAATGTTAAGACCGGATTGTGCAAGTAAGTTTTCCATTACGTCCGTAATAGCCTTGACTGCGAATATGTAGACAGCCTTACCGTCCATCTCGATCTTGACAGGCCGGCTATAGTCGCCATCCCGGGTAAAGGCGCTATCCCGCTTGGCTTGGCGGAGGTACAAGGCGTCCGCGCCCGAGCCCCGGGCTCTGAGCCACGAATGCAGGATACCTCGCGTGCTTTCCGAATCGTCCCGCTCGAGCACGACTACGCCCGCTCCGTCGCCGAACAGTACGCAGGTGGATCGCTCTTCCCAATCCACGATCCTGGACAGGGTCTCTGCCCCGATGACCAAGGCGCGCTTGCGTCCTTCTCGCTGGAGCATTGAGTTTGCTACATCCAATGCGTAAATGAAACCGGTACAGCCAGCGTTTATATCCAAAGCCGCTGCGTTGGTTGCGCCAAGCTTGTCCTGTACAATGCAAGCGGTTGAAGGGAAGCCGAAATAATCCGGGGTTGCGGTGGAAAGGACGATAAGGTCCAAATCTTCAGGCGCAACGCCCGCTTTTTCCAAGGCTTTTCTGCTGGCGTCAACAGCCAGGTCACTGGTCATTTGGCCATCAGCGGCAAAATGGCGGGAGCCGATGCCCGAATGGGAACGGATCCACTCGTCCGTGGTGTCGACTCGCTTGGCAAGTTCTTCATTTGTAACGCGCATCGAGGGTACATACGATCCGGTACTCAGTATGACGACCGACATTTTCGCCTCCTTGACATTAAAGCCTGAAATGTCACATTCAGTATAATGACCTATGTGACAAACCGTGTCAATACGTCGTGGGTATTCAACGACGAGAGCGGCGTCCGACATGGTGTCCGGGGCGCCGCTCTGTTAGATGCGATGTATCCGTATCGGTTGCTGAACAATCAGACCAATGGTTGCGCGACCAGCTCCTTGAACTTGGCTTCGTCTATGGTTTCTTTCTCCAGGAGTTCCTCGGCGACGCGGTTCAGTATTTCCCGCTTTTCTTCCAATATGGAACGGGCTCTCCCGTATCGGTCGGCGATGGCCGTGGCCAGGCTTTCGTCGATGTAGCGCTGGGTTTCTTCGCCGTATTCACGGGACATGACCGGTTCAGCGGACGGCCCCATGATGCCGGCGCTGCGCTTTGTCAGGGCTACATTCCTGAAACGCTCCGACATGCCGTAGTCGGTTATCATGCGCTTGGCGATGTCCGTCGCCCGGGTGATATCGTTCGCCGCGCCAGTGGATATGCGGCCGAACACGATATCCTCGGCCGCGCGTCCACCGAGTAAAACGTCGATCTCGCCCAGAAGTTTCCCTTCCGTGACAATGTAGCGGTCCTCGAGGGGAACCTGGAGTGTAAAGCCGAGTGCGCCGAAACCTCGAGGCACGATGGTCACTTTCTGCACCGGATCCGAGTCCGGCGTGAAGGCGGCGACGACAGCGTGACCGGCTTCGTGGTAGGCGATCACCTTGCGTTCCTCCGGGTTCATGACGCGGCTTTTCTTCTCCAGGCCCGTCATTATCTTCTCGATGGCCTTCTCGAAATCGACTTGGTGAACCCGCTTGCGTCCGGCCCGGACTGCCAACAGGGCAGCCTCGTTTACGACGTTGGCCAAGTCCGCGCCCACGAAGCCGGGGGTCGAACGGGCTATCTTCTTTATGTCCACGGTAGTATCCAGCTTGACGCCCTTTGAGTGGATGGACAATATGGCCACACGGCCGATGAGATCCGGGCGGTCGACGGCCACCTGGCGATCGAAGCGGCCGGGGCGCAGGAGCGCCGGATCAAGGACGTCGGGCCGGTTGGTTGCAGCCAGGATGATGAGGCCGCTGGTCGCGTCGAAGCCGTCCATCTCCACCAGGAGCTGGTTGAGGGTCTGCTCGCGTTCGTCGTTGCCACCAAACATGCCGGAGGCGCGGCTCTTGCCGATGGCGTCCAACTCATCTATGAAAATGATGCACGGCGCCTTCTCGCGTGCCTGCTTGAACAGGTCGCGGACCCTGGCAGCGCCCACGCCTACGAACATCTCCACGAAGTCGGCGCCGCTCATTCTGAAGAACGGCACTCCGGCTTCTCCCGCAACGGCCCTTGCCAGGAGCGTCTTGCCCGTGCCGGGGGGACCGACGAGCAGGACGCCCTTGGGAATCTTGCCGCCGATGTCCGTGTACTTCTTGGGATTCTTGAGGAAGTCGACTACCTCGATCAGTTCGTCCTTGGCTTCGTCTACTCCCGCCACGTCGATGAATCGGGTCTGCACGTCGCCTTCCGCGACGATGGTCGCCTTGTTCTGGCCCACGGAGAGCACGTTTGAACCCAGCCCGCTCATGCGTTTCTGCAGTACTCGCCAGAGCAGGAACATCAAGCCAACCGGCAGTACCCAGTTGAGTACGAACCCAATTACCGCGTTACCCTCCCGGGGAACTGCGGAATAGATTACATTATTTTCGTCCAGCAGCCTGGTAAACTCGGGATCATAGATCGGTACGGTTTTGTACACCTTTTTGGATTCCTGGGAATCTACGAAGCGCGAACTTGTACCGCTCGAGTCCGATTGTGCCTGGGGATAGCCGGTATAATAATTGGTATCCATATCGATACGGACGATCTCGCCCGAGACCACCATCTGCTTGAAGCGGCTGTATGGCACCACGGAACTGTCCGAGGACACGACGAACCAATTGAAGACACTGATCGCAATAACGGTGACGAACACGTAGCCCAGGGAAAAACGCCAGTTGTTCATGGGAGGCAATGGACCTTTGCCCGGTGTCTTCTTGGGCTTGTTTGCGTTCCATTCGTCAATCTTCCGGGCCATTAAATCCTCCGACCTTTGCTTGTCTGTTTGAGCCACCGGTAATCCGGGCAGCCGTTGTACGATCCTTCACGGACGCGTAGCTGCTGGTCCGCGCCGACGCTGTTCTTGTATAAATGTACGGAAAAAACCGCTGGACGACCAGCACACACATCATTTGCATGGAAAAAGAGGAGACTTCAATACCGAATCGCTCATTTCTCCTTGACCCGCCGCCTTGGCATTCAGTACATTCTTCTGGCGAATCCATACCCTTTTCAATACGCTCAGGAGGAATACGAATGAAGGTACATCCGTTGGGAGATCGCGTCCTTATCAAGGTGCAGGAGGGCGATACCAAGACCGCCAGCGGCATCATCATCCCCCAGACCGCCCAGGAAAAAACCCAGACCGGCATCGTGGTGGCGATTGGCACCGATGCAGAAGTCATCAAGGTAAAGAAGAACGACAAGGTAATGTACGACAAGTATGCCGGCACCCAGATCAAGATCGACGGCGCTGAGCACCTTATCGTCAAGATGGCCGACGTCCTGGCCACTTTGGACTGAACACAAAACAAAGCGCATGCAGGTCGGGTGAATATATCCAGCCAAGCATGAAAAGGGCCGCCTTCCCCCTGGGGACGGCGGCCTTTCTGTTATTGCTGACCTTTTAGTACATACCATGGGCCTTGTCACGTTTGGACAGATTATAATGATATATGAAAATTCGCGGCACGGTGTGAGACATCCGGACTGGATGCGATCGCACCCAGTGTAAGTGTTCAGCCCAAAAGCGTTGCTACCAGCTCCTCCGCGGTTCGGGCGGCGATAACGGCCTCTCGCTTTTTTTCGCTCTTGAACAATTGGCTTGCTTCCGCGAGGAACTGCAGGTGCGGGCCAGTCTTTTCAGGCGGGCTGAGGGTCATGATGAAGATGCGGCTGGGGAGGCCGTCCAAGGAATCGAAATCAATTGGCTCGGCCGAAACCGCCACGCAGGCGACCAAACCCTTCACCGCGTCGGTCTTGCCGTGCGGGATGGCGATGCCGTTTTTCATGCCCGTAGACATCTTGCGTTCGCGTTCCAGGACAGCCGCGCGGGCGGCCTCGCGGTTCTCAAGAAGCCCGGTGTTGTCAAGCACCTCGAGCAGTTGGTCAATGATTTCTGTTTTATCACGCGCGACGAGGCCGACTGCGGCCGTCCGTGCGGAGAGTACGCTTTTCAGGTTCATGGCGCGATTCTAGAGCCGGCCGCGGGAAAAGTCAATCAAAGCCAACAGGATGCCTCAGATGAAGTGACGCGCAGGCTTTTCTGTGGTGTAGCCCTCGGCGACGGCTCCAAGCCTGACGATGCAGCCTGCGCATATCGTATCGAGGAAGGTTCCTGCCGCCATGAGCGGAAGTGCTGCGGGTACCATGAGCAGGTAACCCGACTCGAATCCCCTGCCATAACTTGCAGAGAGGAACAACAGGGCGGCAAGCGGACCCGAAGCGGAGGCGGCGCCAAGGAGCAGGGCGCTCAGGGGTACGAACCCGAGAATCCAGAGAATCGTCCCGGATCCCAGCCCCAAGCTTGAATAGGAACTGAGAACGACGATAAACGCCGTTGCGCTGACCATGGCGCTACCGGCGCGCCCGAAGGATAGTGCCAAAGGCAGGGCCACTGCTCCCGCTCGCCTGCGAACACCCAGGCTCTCCTTGAGGTGCTTGGCCAGCGCACCTGCAGGCGCGAGAGCGTGCCCTGCTGACAGACCCAGGAGCGCGGGACCAAGGAGGCCGTACAAGGTCTTGAATGGATTGGACTTGCGATCGACAAGGTACAGGACAAGCGGTATCACAAGCAGGCAGACGAATACCACCTCGGCTACGACTACGGCGATCAGGTTAAAGTACAGGCCCATCCTCGGCGACGAGGCAAGGGATACTGTTCGCGCGGCAGCCAGGGCTATCAATGGAAGCGGGAATATCTCGACGATGAAGCTGTTGATCTGCCAGAGAACATGTGAAGCCGAATCGAACAGGCTGTGCAGGGGCTTGGTAACCGTCCGATCGAAAGAGAACGCCATGCCCAGGACGACGCCCAGGATCGCAAGAGGGAGCAGGTAATCGAAATCGAGTACGGCGGACATCGCATTGGCCGGGAACAACCTGATCGCAAGCGAAGAAATGGTTGGCAAGTCTGAGCTCAGTGAAGCCGTATCGGCGCTCAAGGGTATCCGACCAGGAGAAAGGGCAAAGGCCCCAAGGATTCCTACCAGCACAAGAAGGAACACAGAAGCAATCGCGTATAGCGTTGTTCGCGTCGCTATCCTCAGGAGTTTCTTGTCCTCGTGCAGCTCCTGTGCGGCGATGGGCAGGGAGAAGAATATGAGGGGGACAAGAGCATAGCGCGCCAGGTTCAGGGAGATGGTAGCGAGGGTTCCGAGTACCGTGAGGCCGGCAGGCAGGACCAGGCCGAGCGCAATGCCGAGTCCGATGGCGATCAGATATTTCAACCAAATCTTCATGGCCGGAGCATACCTCGGCGCCGATACAGCGTCAAGGCGAGGTTGTGCATTGCCGGACCGCAAGAGTACAATGCCGACATGAGAAATCATTTCAACGATTCTCCGCTCGCACTACCGGAAATACTTCCTGCCGTCCGACCCCAGGGATGGTTTTCCGAGGCCCGCCTCCTCTTGAATCTCGCCTTGCCCATGATGGTTGGATCCGTCATTGAAACTGTCTACAACCTGACAGACGCGTTTTTCCTCGGCAAGCTGGGAACGGCCCAGATCGGCGCGCCCTCCATCTCGTTCAGCCTGGTTTTCTTCCTTATCGTGTTCGGCATGGGACTCTCGGGCGCTGGAACTACCCTGATCTCGCAGTCCCGGGGCAAGAACGATGCAGTAAAGATGAACCATTACATGAACCAGCTCGCTTCCTTGCTCACGGTAGCCTCCATTGTGCTCTCAGCGATTGGCGTAGCACTCGCTGGGCCTATCCTCAGGCTCCTGTCCACCCCGGAGGAAGTATACGGCTATGCATTTACGTACATGACGATCGTGTTTCTTGGTATTCCCTTCATGTTTGTCTATTTCGTGTTGCAGGCTTCATTCACGGCGGTTGGCGATACGGTTACGCCGCTCAAGGTGCACCTGCTTGCCATCGCAGTCAATGTCATCATGGATCCGCTGCTCATCTTCGGGCTGGGGCCGTTTCCCGCGCTCGGTGTGGCAGGAGCCGCCATAGCCACGGTACTGTCTCAGGGGATCGGAGCGGTACTGGCCCTGATCGTACTTGCGCGAGGCAAAGCCGGTTTGAGACTCAGTCTGGCCGCGATGCGACCAGACCGGCGTGCATGGGGGCTGTTGCTCAAGATCGGCCTGCCTTCAAGCGTCGGGCAGGCTCTGTCCGCGTTCGGGTTCACGGTTTTGCAGGGCGTGGTCAACCGGTTCGGGACCGCCGCCATCGCCGCCTTCGGGGTAGGAAACCGGATCATGCGGATGTTCGACATACCGACCCAAGGCATGGCCAATGCGACGACGAGCCTCGTCGGCAAGGCGATGGGGGCCCGGGACCACGCGACAGTCCGGAGGACGGTCAGATCGGCCCTGAGCTTGATCGTGGTATTCGAGGTGCCGTTCCTCCTGCTGGCTTTCTTTTTCGGTGGGGAACTCGTGCGCCTGTTCGTGAACGACGCGGAGGCTATCCGTCTCGGGGACCTCATGTTCAAGGTGGTAAATCCGTCGCTGTTGATGTTCGGGCTGTACATGGCCCTGACCGGCGCGTTCCAAGGAGCGGGCGACACGCGTATCATCATGGTATTGTCGGTGATACGGCTCTGGGTAATACGGGTACCGCTGGCCTACGCATTGGCCTACCTGACCGACCTGGGACCGCTGTCGATCTGGATAGCGATGTTCGTCTCCAACTTCCTGACCGCGACAGCCGGCGGCCTGTATTTCAAGAGCGGTCGCTGGAAGAAGGCGCTGGACCCCGATACGGTTTAGGACGAGCGACGCCATGATCCGGCGCGCATAGAAAACGGCCGCCCGAGAGGGCGGCCGTTTTCCATGACTTTGACCCGGACAGGAATCGAACCTGCGACCTGCTGCTTAGGAGGCAGCCGCTCTATCCAACTGAGCTACCGAGTCAAACGCCCGGGCAGTTTAATTTGAAGGGCGGGAGCCTGTCAACGGTTGGATGCTTCTGAACCGTCCTGGTCGCCAGTACCGCCTGAGCCGTTGTCGCTGATTCGCTTTCGCTCGTCGGCCTCCGCCGCCAACCGCTCCAGCTCCTCGAAGGGATCCTTGAGGCTCTCCTCGTAGCCGACCTTCAAGTCGTCCAGGTAGCCGGTCATCTCCGCGGCCTTCCGCCTGATCTCCTCGAGAGCGCGGTGTTCATTGGCGTCGGGTAGGGCTTTCATGCGCGCCATGTCGATCTTGAGCTGCTTGAGGCTGTTGACCGATGACCCGAGGCGAAGCTTCAGCACTTCCCTTTGGTCCTCCAAGTCTTTGCACGCGCTTTCCTGCCGCTCGATCTCGTCTATCGAGCGCCGGTACTCGATTTTCATGCCTTGGCTTTCGGTCTGCCCCATCTTGGACTCCAAGCTGGCCTTGTCTTTAGCCAGGTCGGCCAGCGGGATCGTGGCCACGATGGCGTCTATCTCGTTGACCGATTGGGTCAGGAGTTTGACTTGATCGACGTAGCGATCCAGGGTCGGAATCATGTCCTTGTCAAACTCGGCCGCGTAAGCCTTGTCGGTCTTGATGGCCCGGACGATTTCGTCCCGGACCGTGGCAGCCTCGGCATAGAGGTTCGCGTACGGTCCCGATGCCTTGGCAGCCTCGCGCCTATTCCTGGCGCCGGAGAACAGTTCCCTCCAGGATTCCACGCCGAGCAAGCGGAAGAGTTTCTTCTCCAGGCCGCGCTTGGTAACAGGATATGAAGCCAGGTGGCCAAGGAAGCTCAGGGCCATGATCCCGGACGGGATAGCCGCCCAGAGGAACTGTGGGGAAGTGATCAGGTTGATGATGAAGAGCAGGGCCGGTACCGACACGATGCTTGCCGTGTGCATTGCCATGCTGTCCCGGACACGGTTGAGCTTCTTGTAGACGTCAAGCGGCTCGGGCGCGAGAACCGGCATCCTTTCCATCTCGGCCACCTTGGATCGCCCGCGGATCATGGCAAAGAAGTTGCTGACGATGCCGGTTCCCCAGGCTGCGGTTACGATGGCCGCCCAGAGCATACCGCTGGCGAAATGGAGGTTGATGTACCACAGGAGGGCGTTTACTCCGATGAAGGATAGCAGGTTGCCCAGGAAACCGGCACCGGATTTTCTTGCCTTATCCTCGATCTTGTCGCGGTAACGGGAAAAATCGTTTTCCAGTTCTTCCGAACCTGGCTTGAAGTAGTCCGAATCCTTGAGATCGGCGTCCCACTTGCCCGTGCCGACCTCCCGCGAATGCCGCCTGAGTTCGTCGCGGAGCGCGCGTTTCTCGTCCATCGCCGGGGCGCGTATCGCTTCCCTGACCTCGCGCCTGATGTCCGCGGCGAGGCCATGTACCCGAGTGTGTCTCTCCATGTGTTCGTAGCGTCGCCCGCTGTGCGGGCCTTGG
>SPCK01000084.1 GCA_004525355.1 Spirochaetales bacterium | reverse complement strand
CCTGAGGACGAGGGTCCCTTTCCTTCGACAGGCAACCTGCGTATCCATGCCGCCTTCCAGCTAAAACCGGATGATGGGTCGGGGCCGGACCGACTGGCCATCGTCCAGGTGCCACCCAACCTGGGGCGCTTTGTCCGCCTGCCTCCCGGCGATGACGGCGTGTACCGGGTCGCGTTGCTGGACGACCTGGTGCTTGGCTTCGGAGACCGAATGTTTCCCGGCTACACGGTCAGGGAGCGAACCCTGTTCAAGGTAACCCGCGATGCGGATATCGGCGTCGACGAGGATCGCGACGATGATTTCGTTGCCGCGATGGAAGAAGTTCTGGCCAACAGACAAAATTCCTGGCCTGTCCGCATGACGATTTCAGCCGATTCCGAGATCCTGGAAGGCCTGCTATCCAAGGCGCTGGGTCTGGGGCAGGATGATATCTACATCATCGCCGGACCCATTGATCTCAAGAGCTTCATGGAACTCGCGACGCAGAAGGGCTTCGACGAATTGCGCTTTGCCGCCCATGATGCCGTCGAGGTACTGCAGCTGAGCGAGGATACCACGATCTGGGACGAGATTCGTCGCCGAGATATCATTCTGCACGCGCCGTACGAATCCTTCAAACCCGTGCTGGATTTCGTGGATGCGGCGAGTCGCGATCCCTCCGTACTTGCGATAAAGGCGACGTTGTACAGGACTTCTGGTGACTCGCCCGTCGTCAAGGCCCTGACCAGGGCAGCCCATAACGGCAAACAGGTTGTGGTGGTCGTCGAGCTCAAAGCGAGGTTCGACGAGGAACGGAATATCGCCTGGGCATCCAGGCTCGAGCAGGCGGGCGCCATAGTCGTGTACGGAGCAGCCAGGCTCAAGGTCCATGCCAAGGGATTTTTCGTAGTCCGGAGGGAGGACGATGGCTCCATCATGCGTTATACGCATTTGTCCACCGGCAATTACAACGAGAAAACTGCGCGACTGTATGTCGACTTGTCCATGTTCAGCGCGAGCCCTGCCCTGGCGTCCGACCTCGGGTTGTTCTTCAATATGCTCACCGGGCTCTCATCGGTAACCGAACTCAAGGCTCTGTCCCTGGCGCCCTTTGACCTAAAGCGCAGGATAATCGCCATGATCGACCGGGAGGCCGAACGCAGTACGCCCGAATCGCCGGGGCTCATCGCCGCCAAGATGAACTCGCTGTGCGACAAGGATGTCATTGACGCCCTGTACCGGGCTTCTTGCGCGGGCGTGCGCATCATGCTGAATGTGCGTGGTGTATGTCAGCTTATACCTGGTCTCAAAGGACTATCCGAGAGTATAAAAGTTGTTTCCATCGTAGGTCGATATCTCGAGCATTCGCGCATCTTCTATGTCCGTAACGGAGGGGCCGAAGAACTGTACTTGTCGAGTGCCGACTGGATGCCCCGCAACCTTGAACGCAGGATAGAGTTGATGTTCCCTGTCAGCGGTACGGAGGCTCGCGAACGGGTATACGCGATTCTCATGTCCTACTTCCTGGACAACCGGTCAGCGAGGGTTCTGGGCCCTTCGGGACACTGGAAACGCGTAAAAGCCGCAGAGGGGGAGGAGCCATTCTCGGTTCAGGAATACTTCCACGCTGAACTTGAAGGCAGGGCTCTTCGCCTTGAAGACAGATCCGACGTGCGCGAGCTCCAGGTACGGCGCAGAGCGCCATAAACCGCACCACGAACGGGTTGCCGAATAGTATCCGCCGGTATTCTTTTCAGCCGCGGACTCGACCGTACAGGCAGGCCATCGCACGGATTTCCGAAGCGAGCTCCGGGGTAAGCTGACCCTCGGTAAGCCTCCATTGCCAGTTGCCGCCGAGCGTACTGGGCGTGTTCATCCTGGCTTCCTTGCCCAGACCAAGGATATCCTGCGCCGGAAAAACGGCCAGGGCTGCGACGCTCTTGAGGGCTTCCCGTATGAGCGCACGCACCCTGTCGTCCTGATGGCTGCCCAGGTAATCATCGATGAAGCCGATTTCAATCGGGGTGGCTGAGGCGAGCCATCCTGCCAGGGTATCGTTGTCATGGGTCCCGGTATATACAACCGTTTTGGGTACATAGTTGTGCGGAAGGAATGGATTGTTCGGGTTAAGGTCCGTACCGGATTCCTTCGCATCGAAGGCGAATTGCAATACTCGCATCCCCGGCAGGCTGAAGTCGTCCCTGAGCGCCTGGACATCTTCAGTAATAAAGCCAAGATCCTCCGCGATGATAGGGACGTCACCCCCGAGTCGATCCTGAAGGGCAGAAAGCAACTCGTGGCCGGGCGCCTTGCTCCAAGTTCCCTTTCGGGCGGTATCCTCGCCTGCCGGGACAGCCCAATATGCGTCCAACCCGCGAAAATGGTCGATGCGCACGGTATCATAGAGCCGGAGCGATGCCTCGATCCTGGAAAGCCACCAGCTGAAACCTTCAGCGCGGTGCCTGTCCCATGCATAAAGCGGGTTTCCCCACAGCTGCCCGTCCGCCGAAAAATAGTCCGGAGGCACGCCAGCCACCTCGATGGGGCGGCCGTCAGGGTCCAGGTCGAATAATTCGGGGCGGGACCATGCATCGGCCGAATCCATGGCTACGAATATCGGCAAGTCACCGACTATACCAACGCCGTGCTTTGATGCCCGTGACCGTAGGGCGTCCCATTGTTTGTAGAAGAGGAACTGGGCTGCCGCGCGAATCTCAAGCTCCACGGCGTGACTCTGCCTGCGTTTCATGAGCAGCGCTTGATCGCGCACGGCGTATTCGCGAGGCCAATATCTATTCCAGGATGAGTCTTGAACGTCTTTTGAGGCGGCCTTGGCATCAAACTCTTCCTTGATGTCCATGAACAGGATGAAATCGTCCAGCCAGAATGAGTGTTCGCGACGAAAGGCAGTAAAGGCTGCCCTCTCGGACGTGGCGGCCTTCTCGATGAAGCGGCGCGAGGCGGTTCGGATGAGATTCTTCTTGGCGGGGATAGTCGTGCCGTAATCGATTGAATCGCTTGCTGGCTGTCGAATCGCAACTAATTCAGCTGATGTTACCAGATCATCCATCGCCAGCTTGTCAGGAGAGATAAGTAATTCGTTGCCTGCAAAGCTCGAGAACGGCGCATACGGTGAATCACCGTAGCCCGTCGGTCCAAGGGGCAGGACTTGCCATACGCCCTGACCCGCTGCGGCGAGCCACTCGATGAACCGTTCGGCCTCCGCTCCCAGATCGCCGATGCCATAGGGGCCTGGCAGTGAAGTGGGATGCAACAGGATGCCGGTCGTTCTTTGCATGTTCATGATAGTCTCCATGGTTGGCGTGCCATGCGTTGTTTCCCTTGCCTGCGATGAAAATATATCTACAAGGCAGTCGAATGATCTTTAGATGAGTATAGATGTAAAACCGGTTTACTGCAATGTCAAAGGATATTCACAACAGGCAGAAGACTCCCGAAAAATAATTCTTGCTTGCAGTCCATTCCAAACGGTGCTACCATGAATACCCCATCAAGGTGAAAGGGAACGTTCTTTTACCTTTAGTTCATGCCTGAAGAACCATTTCTAAGGAGGACTTATGAAACGTTTTGCTCTCGTTCTGGCTGTAGTAGCGGCGCTTTTTGCCGTTGCGTGCGTCAGTACTCCGGCGGCTCCGGCCAAGTCCGAGCTCGTCGTACTTCACATCAATGACTATCATGGTCAGCTGGCTGCCGATGCCACCGGCCAGGGTGGTATCGCCGCTGTCGCGGGCTATGTCAATGCCGTTCGGGCAGACAACAAAAACGTCCTGTTCCTGATCGCCGGAGATATCAACACCGGTTCGATGGTATCGGACAAGAATGGCGGCATTCCGGACATCGAGATATTCAACAAGCTCGGCGTGGATGCGATGGTCGTGGGTAACCACGAGTTCGACAAATCCCCTGAAGCCCTGGCCAAGCAACTCGCTACCGCCAAGTTCCCCTTCATCTCGGCCAACATCAACAAGGACGGAGTTCCCGCTTTCCTGCATTACATCGTCAAGGATGTCGGCGGGATCAAGGTCGGTATCTTCGGCATTACCACGTCCGATACTCCCATCAAGGCACATCCTCTCAAGGTAGCCGCCTATTCTTTTAAGGACGAGATAGAATCCGCCCGCGAAACCGTGCGTATCCTGCGCGAGCTTGAGCAGGTAGACGTGGTCATCGGCCTGTTTCACACCGGTACTGGCGAGGGCGCAGGCCCGATACCCTCCGACAAGATTGCCGCGGCAGTTCCCGGAATCGACCTGATTATAGACGGTCACAGCCATTCCGACATTGCCGGACCCGCCATGGTCAATGGCACCCCGATCGTACAAGCCGCCTACAATGCGCGCAAGGTTGGCAAGGCCATTCTTGCAATCGACGCCGGCAAGGTCAGGTTTGCCTTCTGGGAAGCTGCCCCCATGAACCTCAAGGGCAAGGACGGAAAGCTCATCGGCACCGAGATTACACCCGATGCCGACATCGCCGCTCTCGTCAAGAAGTACAATGATGACATCAAGGCCATGTACGCTGTTCAAGTCGCCACGACCACTGCCATTTTCGACCTCGGCAACAAGCTGACCCGAAGGCAGGAAACTCCCCTCGGCGACATCGTAGCGGATGCCATGGTCTGGAAGGCTCGCGCCATGGGCATCGCAGCCGACTTTGCATTGACCAATGGTGGCGGTATCCGCAAGTCCATCCCAGCCGGGCCCGTTACCCGCATGAACGCCTACGAGGTACTGCCCTTCGGAAACACCCTTGCCTACTTCGAGCTGAGCGGCGCCAAGGTTCTTGAGCTGTTCGCCAAT
This sequence comes from Spirochaetales bacterium, assembly GCA_004525355.1. Classification (GTDB taxonomy): domain Bacteria; phylum Spirochaetota; class Spirochaetia; order Treponematales; family UBA12059; genus UBA5200. Next base: position 2,986 of record SPCK01000084.1, on the reverse strand, counting down.
ATCGGCAAGATCGAGCAGGGCAACGGCGGCTGGGCAAATCTGTCTTCGGACGCCCAATACACCGTAGACTTGGCAGCGAAGGTAGCCAAGGGTATCACCATCGGCGGAAAGCCGATCGACCCAGCCAAGACGTATATTGTTGTCACCAACGATTTCATCGCGGTCGGCGGTGACGGAGTCTTCCCCGTGTTCAACAACATGAAGTTCAAGGACACCTTTATCGACATGCTGGAAGGTTTCATCGAGTATATGAAGCAGCTTCCCCAGCCTATCGCACCCAAGACCGACGGTCGCGTGACCATTCTTGGCGGAACCTGAGAATCCTAACAGGGTGTTGAAAAACCGCGGAGGCGGTTTTTCAACACTTCCGAAGTGTCGCTATAGCGTAGCAAACCGTATGGGTTGCGAGCATAGCGGAGGTTGTTGGAATAGTAACAGACTATTTCAACAACCTTCTAAAGCGGAGTCGGCAGGTGGATCTTGATCCGTCTGCTGCCGATTGACTGTACAAGAACGCCCCGGGCCATGGCTCGGGGCGTTCCTTCGTGCGAATGGCAAGAAATTTCCAGGTGTTCTGTCGTGCCCTCAGCCAAGGACCGCGACGGCTGCCGCAAGCACGCCTATTTCGGCGATCTCTATCGCGGCACCGAGCGCATCGCCGGTATAGCCGCCAAAAATGCCGTGATACCAAGCTCCTATGCCCAGCCCCACTGCAATGGCTACGAGTGCACCGGCGATAAGGGATAGTGCGGAACCCCCCGCCCCGAATATCAGACCCCACAGAAATGCAGCCGGCAACGCTGCGGCTATATACCCGAAAGCCGCTTTGAGCGGAGAAGATTCCCCGATCGCTGCTCCCAAACCGCTCTTGCCAACCGGCTTGCCGCTTGATACCACGACCATCGCGGCCATTCGCCCAACCGGTGCTGCCAGGGCGAGAGCGGCCCAAGGGGCGATTCCGGCCATTCCGAGCAGCACCGCCGTAGCCGTTACCCTGGTGAAGAGCGCCATCGCGCCGGCGAACAACCCAAAAGTCCCGATACGGGGATCTTTCAGTGCGATGCGGCGTTTTTCGGCGTCTCCGAAGGCGCCGATCGCGTCGGCGGTATCGACAAGTCCGTCAAAATGGAAAAGGTTGAAAGCCAGATACTGGAATGCTATGGAGACCACTGCCGCGAGTATTTCGTTTCTGAACAAAGCAAGGCCAAGCCCGGCGCCGACGCACGCCGTGGCAGCCGCTAACAATCCGGTGACCGGAATCATCCAGTCGGCGGATGAATAATCCGGTTGATCGCGCAAACGAACCGGTAGTCTGGACATGAGGGAAAATACGCTTGCGATCCGGTGGGGAAGTGGTGACATTGGAGCCTCCTGTAATGAACGCCCGGTGGCTTGCCAGGATCAAGTCCTCTTAAAAACGGCCCAGCGCGAGAAGGGCCGGCTGGAGATCGGCCCAGGAAAATAATTCAATCTCGGCAATGCCTTGAAAGATCCGGAAGAACGGCTCCATACGATTGAACCATTCCTCCGAACCGTTGAACGACACGTGATCGCGGCCCTCAGATAGACCGTGAAGATGGATTTCGGTGATGCGGTCGGCATAATGCCCGGTCCAGGTCACAGGATCGACCCCTTCCAACAGAAGATGCCCAAGATCGGCGCAAACGTGCGGAGAACCAAGGGTCGAGTCCAGGAATGCCGAGTCAGTTGGCTCGAACCAGGACAGCCGCGTATTTTCAAGAAGAAAGCGATCTACGCCATATCGGCGCCTCCATGCGTTGATCAGCGAGACGAAATCGGACTGGTCTTTTACCGGAGGCGGAGGATGCGTGACAAAGGCATCGACGAAACCCGCGAGGTTTTCAACGAGGCGCTCGTGTCCGGGAACGAGGCGATCCGGCAGATGCGCAGTGAACCTGAAAGCTTCGCTGTATTCCCTCAAACCGGCCAACTCACGGCTCAGGAGTGTCGACGCTTCTTCATCAAAGATGAAGAACAGCAGTTCCACGTGCCGTATAGCTGAATTGGCTTCAAGCCATTGAAGATTTTCCAGGTAGGTACCGGGAATGACATAGGATGGAACGGACAGGGTCATGCTACTTTACCTGAAGCGGTAGCCCGGCAACCATGAGTTCTACCCTGTCGACACAGGCGGCCAGGCGCGAATTGGCCAAGCCAAGTGCCACTCCATAGCGGCGCGACATTGGGTCCGCGGGAATCACTCCCATCCCTATTTCATTGGTAACAATCACAACGTCTGTTGGCAGAGCGGCTATAAACCGATCGAGGATGGGTTTCCAGTCGTCCTCGCGTTCCGCGAAGAACAAGTTGTTCATCCACATGGGGATGCAGTCGACGATCATGCAAGGTCTCAGCGCACGATCAATTTCAAGCGGCTCCTCGATAGTTATGAACGAGCCGGATCGCTCTTCCCGGTGCCTGTGGATCCTGTCGCGCATCTCATCGTCAAATGCGGTCGCAGTGGCCAGGAAAAATTGTTGGCCGGGGGGGAAATTCCGTGCCAGCGCCAGGGCGCGGGTCGATTTTCCCGATTTGACCCCTCCGGTAATCAGCGTTTTCATTGAATGACCATAGCCGGGTCTCGAGTCGTCGTCAAGGCAGCCTGGCTGCAAGGTTGATTTTTTATTCTGGCTATGACGCTGGTGTCTTGCATTGCCGGTGACATGATACTAGGATTTGAGAAATGCGTAGAGATATCGCCTTGTTACTGGATTATGCTGATGACGAGTTCGACGGCGCTTCGTTCAACGGGCCTTCGCTCATGAAGACTCTAGACAGCCTGTCTGCCGAGAATGCCGCGGACAGGAACACGTTTGAAGGCTACAGTGCCTGGGATGTCGCCATGCATTGCCTGTATTACAAGTATTTTATTGCGTCCGAGTTTGGAAAAGCGGGCCCGCTGGAACCGTATCCGTACGAAAAGGGAAACTTTACCGATCCGGGCGATACCTCGACAACAGCGTGG
>SPCK01000442.1 GCA_004525355.1 Spirochaetales bacterium | reverse complement strand
GGATGAGCCGCAAGGCGCGACCAAGCGATGGGAGAACGAGCGTACTACCCGTACGTGAGCCCTGACGCGCGCGGGAGTAACGCCGCGGATCGCCCTCTTCCTCACTCGATCGCTTCGCGCGAGGACGGGATGAGCCGCAAGGCGCGACCAAGCGCGGGAAGGGCGAGCGTACTACCCGTACGTGAGTCCTCCCGCGCGCGGGAGTAACGCCGCGGATCGCCCGTCCTCGCGCGAAGAAAAAAAAAGCCACCCGAGCGTTTAAGCGCGGGTGGCCGGGGGGTCCCTTAAGGAGGTTCATGCCCTCGTCCCGGAAGGGCTGTGGCGATCACGCTCCGCCCCCGCCCGGAGTACGTTCACCCGCCCGAAGACAGGCTACGACGAGTATCGTTTTCTGTCAATAGAAACATAAGCAAAATACAGCTGTTTCAAAAGCAAGGGGACTTTTAAAGCAACTCAACCGTCAGCCGCGCTTCCTGCCCAGCTTGTCCGAGACCCAAATAATGATAAAAAAAACGCCAAGCGTCGAAAAAACGCCTATGAGACCCCCGGCACTTACCGCCAGGGCTTGTATCGTCACGACGGATCCGCGAAGCGAATCGATCAATACATCCATAAAACTATCCCTTCACTTGGCCAGGAGCGGGACGAGGGCCAGTACCATGCCGCCCGCGATGATAGACGCGAGTTGCCCCGAGACATTCGATCCGATGGCGTGCATCAGGATGATGTTGCCGCGCTCCTCCTCGGCCGCCATCTTCTGCACCACCCTGCCGGACATCGGGAAAGCCGAAATGCCGCAGGCACCGATCATAGGGTTGATCTTGCGATCTTTCGGGAGGAACAGGTTGACCAACTTGGCAAAAAGGACGCCGCCCGCAGTATCGAAGACGAAGGCGACCAAGCCCATACCCAGGATCATCAGCGTCGTGACGTTGAGAAATTTATCAGCCCTCATGCTCGAACCGATCGTGATCCCCAGCAGCAGGGTCACCAGATAGGCAAGTTCATTCTGGGCGGTCTGTGACAGGCGCTCAAGGACGCCAGACTCCCTTATGAGGTTGCCGAACATGAGCGAGCCGACCAGCGGCACAGATATCGGCGCCACAATACCCGCTATCATGGTCACGGCGATCGGGAAAAGGATCTTGAGCCACCTTGGCACGCCCGCTTCGTGGTAGACCATGTGAATCCTCCGCTCATGCTTCGTGGTGAGGAGCCGAATGACCGGGGGCTGGATGAGGGGTACGAGCGCCATGTAGGAATACGCGGCCACCGATATTGGTCCCAGGAAATCCCTGGCGAATTTGTTGGCCACGTAGATGGCCGTGGGTCCGTCAGCGGCACCTATGATACCGATGCTGGCGGCCGTCTTGAGGTCGAATCCGAGTAGCGTGGCTATTACCATTGTGGCGAAAATCCCGAATTGGGCCGCCGCGCCGAAGAAAATCATGAATGGGTTCTTGAACAGGGGGCCGAAGTCGATCATCGCGCCTACGGCGATGAATATGAGTATCGGGAACAGCTCGTTGGCAATGCCTCCGTCGTATAGGACCTTGAGGAAGCCGGCGCTTCCTTCGTACTCCCAGACTACCGACAGGGGGAGGTTGACCAGGATGGCGCCAAAGCCTATAGGTAGCAGCAGCATGGGCTCGTATTCCTTCTCTATCGCCAGCCAGATGAGCAACCCGCCCACGCCATACATTACCAGTTCCTTCCAGCCGAGCGACACGAATCCTATGAATACGTCGTTCATCATACCGCCTTTCGAGAGGCACATTGTAGCGGGCGGCCATCCGCGCTTCAAGCTTCGCCTGGGCGGAGATCGATCGAGACGGCCAAGGCAGACGAAAGGCCTTTTTAAAAAACATCCCGTTAACCCCGTCCGCCTGCGCGCCGAAATTCAAATGGTAAGGGGGAACCGGCGCTGACGCGCCCGGTCGCCGCCGAACAAGGAGGACCGCGTGAAATCATTCGCCATCAAGAGCGCTACCGATGCGCCTTCGATCCTGGAACTGGTCAACGAGATCGAGAACGGATTCGTCGTGCGCATCGTCCGCCACCGCGAGGACTGGGACGATGTGAGCGAGGAATTCATGACTCATGAACTGTTCGAAACCTGCATGCGCACCGGATACATCGCAGAACTCTCGGCCTGACGGCCGTACGCCGTCGAGCACTTTCCCTTTAACGGAAACGACGTCCTCCCAGGACGCCGTTTTTTTTTATTTTCATTCCGCAGGAGGACCCCCGGCGTCGAGGAAAAATCGTGGCCGTTCCACTTCACGTCATGTTCGGCCGAATCGTATCCGAGCTTCCTTTGCGCGCGGAATCATGCTATCGTGTGCCGGTCCCTGCCTATG
>SPCK01000472.1 GCA_004525355.1 Spirochaetales bacterium | reverse complement strand
TCCGCTTCGGGAACCCCGTATCCTTTGAAAACATCCACCATGAATCGTTCGACTATGTCGAATGGCCACCATGCGGCGCCTTCCGTCGAAAATCCGGGCATTTTTTCCTCCTCAGCTTATCTTATCTTAGTCGGCTATTATACGCTCTGTTGTCCTCTTTGGCTATTTTATTCCTCCAGCACCATGAACGGCCATGGGGAGGCCGGAGACCCCGGAGCCCGCGCCAGCGGGCGAGGAGGCTCCGGCCGGGGGGCGTGTCTGGCCGCGCTTGCGGGGAGACGGAAAATGACGCCCCCCGAAAAAAAATATTCCGGGTTCTTGCAGGTCGACGAAACTGGTACTAAACTTCCAATATGAAAACACACAAGCGCTTCTGGCTCGTCGCGCTGGTTTTCGGATTTGCCGCAAGCGCGGCCTACACGCAGGCAATCCCTGTCATCAAGGCGTTCAGCGGCGACGAAGCGGTCTCGTTTTTCGGGCGGTACTGTTTGTCATGCCACGATTGGGCCGGCAGCTACCAGACAATAAGCGAAGCCTCAAGGATACGCCCCGGCAATCCAACGGCCAGCCCGGCCTTCGTTGCCATGGACTCCGGTCGCATGCCACCGGGGGATCCGCGACCCACCCGTGCGGAGCTGGACTCGCTCAAGGCGTGGATCGTGACAGGGGCGCCCGCTCCGACCGACGCCGTGTCCGGCGCGACACAGGCAGCCGCCCCCGACGGCAAGACCTTCCTCGGGTTTTCCAGCGTCACGGAATTCCATCGCGTATCCGGCTGGACGTCCGCGGGCCTGCTGCTTGCCGCAGGTGTGGTCGGATCCATACACGCATACGACATGATGTCCGAGGCGCACGACTATCGGGACGCGAATGACATTGACGAAGAGGACATGGGAAGCCTGTGCGTCGACGAGATACAGACCGTCTGGGGCTACGACCGGGAACAGGTCCTGCGCTGGACGCACGTGAGCCTGCTGGTGGCCGGCGAATCGCTGTACCTGGCCAATGCCATTACCGGTATCAAGTTCACGTCGATGAACGGTCCGGGAATAACGAGGTCGGATTACCACTTGTGGGGATTCTTCGTGCACGGGGGGCTGATGATCGCGGAGGCGGTATTGGGCTTCATCACGACCGAGGCTTTGCGCGACGGAAACCACGAGCTGGTCTCTGAGCTCGGCGTCGCGCATGCGGCCGTGGGGCTGGCCATCCCCGTCGTCATCATCGCGACGGGCGCGATCATGGGCAAGTAAGGACTATCAGGGTGCTGACAGTCCGCATTCGCGGTTTGTCAGCAGCTTGTAATTCGACCTGACTCAGTAAGAAGCCGAACCCGTTTGCCCGTTCACGATAAGGATTCCGGAACTCGTCCCGAGGCGCGTCGCTCCTGATCGTATCATCAGAACGGCATCCTCGAAGCTTTTTACGCCTCCCGATGCTTTCACGCCCATCTTGGGGCCGACCGTCCTGCGCATAAGCACGATATCCGCGGCCGTGGCGCCACTCTTGTTGAACCCAGTGGATGTCTTGACGAAATCCGCGCCGATATCCTTGGCGATTTGGCAGGCGATCACTTTTTCTTCGTCGGTGAGCAGGCAGGTCTCGATGATGACCTTGAGGATGATTCCGGCCCTGCATGCCCTGCGTACCGCGAGCATATCCTCGCGGACCGTCTTCAGGTTCTTGGCCTTGAGGGCCCCTATGTTCATTACCATATCGATCTCTGCCGCGCCGTTGGCCACCGCCGCTCGCGCCTCGAGACTCTTGGTCCGGCTGTCCATGGCGCCGAGCGGAAATCCGACGACCGCGCAGACTTTTACGCCCGTCCCCCCGAGCTTCCGCGCGCACTGCTCCACCCAACTTGAATTCACGCACACGGACCAGAAGCGATGCTTTGCCGCTTCGTCGCAGAGCGCGTTGATCTGCTCCACGGAAGCCTCGGGCTTGAGGAGCGTATGGTCGATGAACTTCGGAAGGTCCGAAGGCAGTATGCTGTTTTCGGCGGATACGGCGTCAGGCTTGGCTGATTGGGCCGTCCCTGAAGGCCGCGCCTCAGGGGAGTCCGCCTTTGACGCGGCGCCCATCTTGGCCATGACTTCCTCGACGATTTTCTGAATGAGCTGATTCTGGTCCATTAACTGCTTGAGCCTCCGCGCTCCAGTGCCATTATCTTGTTGATGCGTACGATATGACGCC
>SPCK01000210.1 GCA_004525355.1 Spirochaetales bacterium | reverse complement strand
TTCGTCGTCGTCGTCATCGGCATCACTCTGTACCAGGAGAACAAGACCGAGAAGGCCCTCGATGCTCTGCGAGAGTTGTCGAGCCCCCGCGCCCTGGTCATACGGAACGGCGTGCAGCTTCGCGTTGCCGGCCGCGATGTGGTCCGCGACGACCTCATGCTGCTTCAGGAGGGGGATCGCGTTCCCGCCGATGCGCTTGTGCTCCGTTCGACCAGCCTGAGCGTAGACGAGTCCCTGTTGACCGGCGAGTCGGTTCCCGTCAGGAAATCGTCCTGGAACGGGATAGACAAAAACGCGAAGCCGGGAGGTGACGATCAGCCTTTCGTCTTTTCCGGCTCGATGATAGTCAAGGGACAGGGCATAGCCCGGGTATCGTCCACTGGACCGAGGACCGAGATCGGCAAGATCGGCAAGGCCCTCCAGAGCCTGGAGACCAAGGACACGAACCTGCAGAAGCAGGTCGGCGGTATCGTCAAGACCTTCGCCCTGGCCGGCTTTGTGCTGTGCCTCGCGGTCGTCGTCATCTTCGGCCTGACCCGCCATAATTGGCTTGAAGGAATCCTCGCCGGCCTGTCGCTGGCGATGGCTACGCTGCCCGAGGAATTCCCGGTCGTGATGACCGTGTTTCTGGCACTCGGCGCCTGGCGGATATCGAAGCGCCGCGTGTTGACGCGCCGCGCCCACGCCATCGAGACCCTCGGTTCGGCCACCGTGCTGTGCACCGACAAGACCGGAACGCTGACCCTCAACCGCATGACGGTTTCCAGGCTTTCTGCCAACGGATCGTCGTACGAGGTCGGTGACAAGGCCGCCAGCCTCCCCGAGGCCTTCCACGATATCGTCGAGTACGCGATGCTCGCCAGCCCCTCCGATCCGTTCGACCCGATGGAGAAGGCGATGCGCGACCTGGGCGCTCGCACCCTGGTCGCCACCGAGCACCTACGCCCGGACTGGAAGTTCGTCCGCGAGTACCCGCTCTCGGATTCCCTCCTCGCGATGAGCCGCGTATGGGAATCGCCCGACCGCGAAAACCTGGTCGTCGCCGCGAAAGGGGCGCCCGAGGCCATCGCCGACATCTGCCACATGGACGCGGCCGGGCTCGCGCGCCTTGGGGTCGACATCGACGCCATGGCCGACGATGGCCTCCGCGTAATCGGTGTCGCCGGGGCGACCGTGGCCAAGGGCAACCTACCCGACGTCCAGCACGAATTCGAGTTCCGCTTCGTAGGCCTGCTGGGCTTGCTTGATCCGGTACGCGCCGATGTTCCCGACGCGGTCGCGGCCTGCGCCGGTGCCGGTATTCGCGTGGTGATGATAACCGGCGACTATCCGGGTACGGCCCGCAACATCGCGAGAACCATAGGACTGCCCAATCCCGACGCGATCATCACGGGTCCTGAGCTGGATGCCATGGACGATGCCGAGCTGCGGCGCCGCATCGCCACCGCGAGCGTTTTCGCGAGGGCCGTCCCCGAACAGAAGTTGCGTATCGTGCGCGCCCTCAAAGACAACGGCGAGATCGTCGCAATGACCGGCGACGGCGTCAACGACGCGCCCGCGCTCAAGGCGGCGGACATCGGCATCGCGATGGGCGGCCGGGGCACGGATGTCGCCCGCGAATCGTCATCGCTCGTACTGCTCGACGACGATTTCGCGTCCATCGTGCACGCGGTCAGGGTGGGCAGGCGCATCTTCGACAACCTCCGCAAGGCGATGACTTTCATTTTTTCTGTCCACCTTCCCATCGCCGGCATGGCCCTGATACCGGTGCTGTTCAAGTGGCCGCTCGCGTTGCTGCCCGTGCATATCCTGTTCCTCGAGCTGATCATCGATCCGGCCTGTTCGGTGGTGTTCGAGATGGAGGAGGAGGAGAAGGACATCATGCTGCGCAAGCCGCGGCCCGCAGCCGAGAAGCTTTTCGGGCCAAGGATGATATTCATCGGCCTGACGCAGGGGCTGGGCATACTCGCCCTGGTCGCCGGTATCTACGCATGGGCGCTGGCTTCCGGCTACGGGGTCGGCGAGGCCAGGGCGCTCGCGTACGTGAACCTCGTTTTCGGTAATGTCGGCATGATCTTCTCGAACCGGTCGTGGACGGAATCCGTCCTAAAAAGCGTCAAGAAACCGAACAAGGCGCTCTGGATCGTCACGGGCGCCGCGCTCGGCTTTCTTGCCCTCGCCCTGTTCATACCCGCCTTGAATGGCGTATTCGGCTTTTCGCCGCTCCACCTCTGGGAGGTTGGCCTGTGCGTCTGCACCGCGGTTATCGTGGTATTGATAAATGAATTCGCCAAGATGCCCGTTTTCTCCAGGGCATTCGACCGTAAGGAACGTATGTGACCTGCATGAGCGCGAGCGTCTTGAGCCGATGGAGGCGCAAAGCGCTTCCCGTCGGCTCGACCCGGAGTCCGGGAAGGTGACCGATGCTTCCCCGGTCGGGGCCATTGAATCCGGCGATCAGACCACCAGCAGGATCTGGAGGTCGCAGACGTTGGTGTTGGTCGGGCCAGTGCGCAAGAGGCCCGAGGTTGCGTCGAACAAGCGGTATGAGTCGTTGCGGGCCAGATAGCCCCGGGGAGAAAGGTCGGCGCGGCGGGCGGCTTCCAGTAGGCCCAGGTCGGCAAAGGCACCCGCGGCGTCAGTTGGACCGTCGTTGCCATCGGTCCCGGCGGACAGGAAGGTGATGCGCTTTGCAAGTTCTACGTTGGATTCGGACAGGCCAACGAGGAACGCGAGCGCCATTTCCTGGTTGCGCCCGCCCAGGCCGTCGCCTTTGATGGTCACGGTGGTCTCGCCGCCGGCCACGAGGCAGGCGGGAACCCGCATGGGCGAGTTGTTTGCGGCGCAGTCGAGCGCCATGCCCAGGTAGAAACGAGCTATTTCCCGGGCCTCGCCGGTAACGCGGGACCCGAGGTAGAGCGTTTCATACCCCAGCTCGCGCGCCTTGGAAACGGCGGTCAAGGCAGCCAGGCGATTGGAGCCGATGACCAGGTTGGCCACCCGCGAGAATGCCGGATCGCCGGGTTTGGGAGTATCTTGGACGCGGCCGGCGACTCCGTCGACCAAGAGCGCGGATACGTTGGGCGGGATACGGTCGAGGATGCCGAAGCGACGTACGATGGCCAAGGCGTCCGCCCAGGTGCTGGGATCGGGTACGGTGGGGCCGCTGGCAATGGACGACAGCTCGTCGCCCACGACATCGGAGAGGATGAGCGACACGACGGCAGCCGGGGCGAGCGCGGCCGCCAAGGCGCCGCCCTTGACGGCGGACAGGTGTCGGCGCACGGCGTTGATCTCGTGGATTTCGGCGCCGCTTGCCAGAAGCTCGCAGGTGACGGCGGCCTTGTCCGACAACGTGAGCGGGCGCTCGCCGTCGTTTCGGGGGGCGCAGAGGATAGCCGAGCCTCCGCCGGAGACCAGGACCAGGACCAAGGTGCGCTCGTCGGCCTCCCGGGCGAGTTCGAGGATGCGGCAAGCGGCCGTTACGCTGGTGGCGTCAGGGATCGGATGGGCGGCCTCGATGATTTCTATCCGTTCGCACGGTTCTGCGTGGCCCTTCTTGACGGCGACCAGTCCTCCGGTGATACGATCGCCCAGGGCGTCCTGCGCCCCGAGAGCCATACGCGCGCCGGCTTTGCCGAAGCCCAGGACAAGAATGCGGTCGAAAGAGGCGAGATTCCAGGAGCGAGGGCCGTCGACCATTTGTACGACGAGGGTATCTCCGTCGAGTCGCAGGGCGTCGCGGACCATGGGCCTGGGATCGACTCGGGCTACGCCAGCGCGGAAGATGGATTCTGCATGGCTTCTGAAGCGATTATAGTCGGTTATGATTCAAGCCTCCTTTATGCCTGCCAGGCGGTTCGTCCCGTCGGGGAACTCCCGCGCTCACTTTACCAGCAGTTCAATCTCGAACGCGAGTACAGCGTTTGGCGGGATGACGCCGCCAGCCCCGGCACTCCCGTAGGCCAATTCAGGAGGCAGGATTACGACGCGCTTCTCGCCGAATGCCATATCCGCGACCGACACCTCGAAACCGGGGATGACCTGACCGATGCCCAGGGAGAAGGACATCGGGGAATTGCCGCGATTGGAGGTCGAGTCGATGATGGTTCCGTTGGCGTCGGATAGCGTGTAGAGCACGGACACGGTGGATCCGGGGGCCGGTTTCACGCCATTTCCAGGGGAGAGGATATTGAACAGCATGCCGCCGGCGCCGACTGACAGGCCCGGGAAGCGGGTGCGCATGCTGGCAATTTGCTTGTCCACCGAGCGCTTGGCCTCGGCCGCGAGGTTGTTCGAGTGGGCTTGTATGACGGCGAAGAAACTCGCTCTGTCCATGCGGAAGCCCTGGGCCTGGGTTCCCTTGCGCACGATGCGGACCGTGGTCATGGGATCTCCCTTGCGGATTGCCTGGACCGCCTGCATGCCGCTGGCCACGCGCCCGAATATCGTGTAGCCGCCATTGAGGGAACGCGAGTCGCCCAGTGTGATGAAGAACTGGCTGCCGTTCGTGTCGGGGCCGGCGTTGGCCATGCCGAGAACGCCCGAGGCGCCAAAGGTCAGCGCTGGGTCGATCTCGTTGGGGAATCGGTAGCCGGGACCACCGGTACCGGTGCCGGTAGGATCGCCTCCCTGTATTACGTACCCGGGCTCGACTCTATGAAAG
>SPCK01000119.1 GCA_004525355.1 Spirochaetales bacterium | reverse complement strand
TGGATTTGGAGCCAATCGAACAGCTTTCCGGAACAGGGCGATTCCCTGATGTTTTCCCTGGCGGACATACCGTGGATGGGGAAAAGTTTTCCCGGTTTCCTGTGCGTCGGGCGCTTCGCTGGCGCGGATGCGTCGGAAGGCATGAAGCCAGGGCACAAAGGGCCCCGCCCCCGGATATGGGCCACGTGGAACGGCTCGTGCGTAAGCGATGCGATCGCAAGGGACGACAGGCTCGATATGACGATCTCCCGGCGGGACGAAACGCTGGAACTCCGCTTCAGGCGCGGCCGCGGTGGACTCCTCCTGGCGCCGGTGGCAGGTTTCATGGATCGCCGTATCGCTGAATCAGTGGATGCTTCTATTGACATCCGACTACGCAAGGGCAGCCGAATCCTGTATGAAGGCTCCGCGTTTCCGGCGGGTCTCGAGACCGTGGGGGACCTGACCACCCTCGGTGTCAGCGTCGCAGCCGCCGAATACAGCCGGTAATAAAGGTACGCCGGATTTGCCTTGCGAATCCGGAATTGGTATCCTTAATCACATGAAAATCTCAATCGACATCATTCGGGACCGTCTTTCAGTTCGCACCTATTCAGGCGACCCACTTTCACCAGGCGATATCGAAACCATCAATCGTGCCATATTGAAGGCCGGCCCCTGTCCGTTTGCGACAAGCCCTCGCTTCGCGTTGATCAACGTCGATCGCTCCAAACCCGGCAAGCTCGGGCGTGTGGGTACCTACGGCGTGATCAAGAACGCTCCCGCCTTCATCGTCGGCGCGATGAGCCCGGATCCGTTCGCCTTCGTCGACTATGGCTATGCGCTGGAGGGCATCATCCTGTCGGCGACCGCGGCGGGATTGGGAACATGCTGGTTCGGCGGGATTTTCGACCGCAAGGGCGTCGGCAAGATGCTTGCGCTGGCTCCGGACGAGGTAATCCCGGCAATCAGTCCCGTAGGCAGGCCCGCCGGGCGGCGCACTTTTGCGGAAAGGATCATCAGGGGTTCCGCGGGCTCGACGAAACGAAAACCGTGGAATGAATTATTCTTCGACAACGTTTGGGATCGTCCCTTGCCGGAGACCGCGGCCGGTGCTTGGTCGGCTATTCTCGAAGCGGTTCGCCTCGGTCCGTCCGCCTCCAACAAACAACCCTGGCGCCTGGTACGCTCCGGCAACGCCGCGTCGCCGTCCTTTCACCTGTACCTGAAAGAAGACGCGATATACACCCGGGCCATACCCGGCGTGCTGTTGCAGGACTTGGACGCGGGGATCGCGATGCGTCATTTCGAGGTTGCCGCCCGTCATGAATCGCTACCCGGCTCGTGGCTCAGGCTCGATACCGATCCCGTTCCCGGCCCCGCTCCGCTGCGCTATATCGCCAGCTGGACATCGGCAGGATGAGCAGAATCAAGAGTCGAGCCGCCTTGCCCCGTCTGCTCACGAAATTTGCTGAATGCAGCTAAAAGCATTATTTTATTAGTGTGCTGTGATTCATGTGAATCCGGCAGTCTATAGAGAAAGTGAAAGGAGCTACACCAGTATGCTTTCCCAAAAAATCGCTGACCGCATCAATGTACAGATCAATCGCGAGATGTTCTCTGCATACCTCTACATGGCCATGTCCGCCAAGATGGCCCAGCACGGCTACAACGGCATAGCCAGCTGGCTCATGGTCCAGTACCACGAGGAAATGTTCCACGCCATGAAGCTGTACGGCTACCTGATCGACCAAGGCGCGGCGCCAAGGCTCGACAAGATCGACGCGCCGGCCGTCAAGGCCTCTACCGTCAAGGAAATCTTCGAAGCCACGCTGGAGCACGAGAAATTCATAACCGGCAGCATACGCGAACTTCTCGAGCTCGCACTGACGGAAAAGGATTACGCGACCGAGAACCTGGTTCGCTGGTACGTAAACGAGCAGGTGGAAGAAGAGAAGAACGCGATGGATATTCTTCAGACCCTGGAACTCCTCGGAGACGGCAAGCAAGGCGTATTCATGCTCAATATCGAGCTTGGCAAGCGCAAGCCTTCCATCGCACTTGACTTCACGTCAATCGCCGCCAGCTGATTCTTTCGCAAACATAAAACCGCCCGAGGTTCCGAGCCTCGGGCGGTTTTTTATCCAAGTTCCATCCGGTTCCGTCCTTGATGCTTGGCGCGATACAAGGCAGCATCGGCTCTACCCACCAGCTCGTGCAGGTCGAACTCCTCCGTTTTGAATTCCATCACCGCCAGGCCGATGCTCATCGTAACGAAAGGTGCCGTGGGTGAATCCTCATGGGGAAGACCTATGCTCCTGACCGAGTCTAGAATACGCTGGCCGACGATTGCTCCTCCGGCACCGTCGGTGCCGGGTAAGAGAACGATGAACTCCTCCCCGCCGTATCGGCACACAAGGTCGGAAGGTCTGTATATCTCTCCTGCCAGCGTATCGGCTACTGCACGCAGGCACGCGTCTCCTGCCTGGTGCCCGTAGCGGTCGTTGTACAACTTGAAGTGGTCGATGTCGCACAGCAATATTACACACTCGAGGATGGGTTCGGTTTGACGCTTGTCGCGCGCCAACTTGCGAATTTCCCGCTTGGCGTGCTCGTCGAAACTACGGCGATTGGCCAACCCGGTCAGGGGATCAACCCGAGCCAGACGCTCGAGTTCCCGATTGAGGTTTTCCAGTTCACTGTTCGCGTTCTGCAGGTCGCCCCTCCGCTGGTCGAGGGCTCCCACCAAGGCGTCGATGCAGTCCGAGACCTGACCGATCTCGTCGAATCGTCCCGCGTGCTTGCCCATCGCCAAAGCGACCGACGCCCTGCCCTGCATCTCGCATTCCCGCAGATGCCCGGTGATTCGCTTCAAGGGCTTTACGATGATGCTCCGAAGGAGGGCGACCAGAAGGATCGTAGAGCCAAGGACACTCAAGACAATGGTTATCGCCAGATACATCATCAGGAGTTTGAAAGACCTGTCCAGAGGGCGCGGTCGCGAAAACAGGATGGAACCAATGACGTTGTCATTCAGATCCGCAAGCGGAACTCCGAACGTCCGGATACCGGCCATATCATGAGTTGCCAGAACACTTTCCGGACTGAGTGCGGTACTCAATCCAGTCCGAATTGATAGTCGTTCGAGAAAAATAGCATCTATCGAGCGCGATAGCACGATCCATCCCACTGAGGCAGCACTGAACGATTTTTCCGAGACGGGATAGGCGGCAAATACAATGGGGTGATCATCGACGCTACTGTAGGCACTCGTCGGCGAGGAAGCTGGCAAGTCAGCCAGTTCAGAAATGCAAGTGCCGGGGGTGGCCATTTCGGATCCCTGGTCGCTCCAGCTCCAGAGAATCCTTCCGTCAAGATTCGTAATGGCAACCAAGTCCATGTCGGTTTGCTCGTACCACGATTTCGAGAAGGCATAAGACGGATAGTCGGGTATCAAACCGAGGATAAAATCCCTTGTATCGTTCCGAGCGGCGTATTCTCGCGCGATATCGATAAGCGCGTTCTTCTCGCTCTCAAGTGCCGCCTGCACGCGGACAATGTCCTCGGTAGTGGCGGAATTCTCAACAGCGGAGAAACTTTTCATGGCTGACAATCCAAGGATCAACCCTTGTATCAAGCCGAGAGTCAGCAGAGCGAGGATAAGCCTACGCGCTATTCTGGTATCGAGGCGAGCGGAGCGACCGGCAACTGTATGCATACTCCCATAATATGCGTTTTTTCTATTATTGCAATCGGAATACACTGCCAATCCATGCTTGTGCTTAAAAAATTTCCCTGCTCTCTATATATGTGCCGGCGCCTTGCCCCGAAAACGAACAGATGCCATACTTTCAATGGGGCGGTCATGAAGGCTCTGTCCCCAATGGATGAGGAGGCCCTTGCATGAGCGACACGTTCCATTTGCCAGCCGGCGACGGGATTTTCTTTGGCAAGAATTCAGACCGAAACGCCAACGAGCCTCAAGCGCTCCTTATCGCAGCGCGCAGGACTCCATCCGACAGCGTTATCTTCAACGACCGGTCATTCGACGTACCGGATGCCGGCCACTCGATGATCCTCTCATGTCCAACATGGATGCCCGGCGCGGAAATGGGTGTGAATGAAAAAGGCGTAGCCATCGGCAACGAGGCCGTCTTCTCAAAATACAAGCCGGCGCCTGACGGCGTCCTGGGCATGGATCTGCTGCGGGCCGCTCTTATGGCGTCATCCAGCGCCGAGGAAGCCCGCGACATTCTCATCACCCTGACCGAGCGCCATCCTCAAGGCGGAAATGGCGCCTTCAAGGGAACACTGGTCTACAACAACTCATATATCATATCCGGTCCGGACGGAGCCTACGTCCTGGAAACCGCGGCGGCGCGCTGGGCCTGGCGCAAGCTCGATGAGGCTACTGCCATTTCCAATTCCTATTCTCTGACCGTCGATTACAAGCGCGTCGACCCGGTAACCCGCAAGGGCATCGCCCTGGTCAATGAACGTATGGCCTGCCTCGATGAAGCGGACGCGGGCCGCGTCGCGGAAAAGGAATCCTGGAAAGCCTACGTTGAAAATCGACTCATGGCCCGTATCACGGAAGGCGACGCGCGCCGACGTTCTCTCGAGGCGCTGCTTCCGGCCGCAGCCGAGTCTGGTGGCAGGCAGGCGGCGATGGCTTTGCTCAGGGCCCATGGAGCCGTGGATCCCCTTCATCCCTCCAAGAACCATAACCTATGTTGCCACGACGGAGACTTGTGGGGCAACCCGACTACCGCCTCAATGCTCGTCGAAAGGGGAACCGAGCCAGGTCGCTTTATCGTCTGGTTTACCGGCGCATCCTACGCCTGCGCCAACCTGTTCAAGCCAGTCCTTTTCGACGGGGAGTTCAAGCCACTCTGGACCGAATACGATTACACCGAAGGCTCTCGAAACGCTGAACGCTATTGGCTTGACCGCCTTGCCGCAAACAAGGCAATCCGCAGGAAGCCGTCAAGAGCTGACGAACGCGCGTCAGAACTCGCGAAAGCTCAATCAGAAATCGGCTCCGTCATCGATGGGTTCATTGAGCAAAACGGACAGCCCTCAAACGCGTCGCTCGCTAAAGCCGCCAAAACAATCAATGCCGCCGTCCGCGCCTGGGACTCACGCTTCTGATTCCCGGTTCGTCGCAGCCTGCCCGTAGGTATAGGCATCTTCGAATACGTCAGAATCAGTCGCTTTCCCGTGACGTGCGTCGATCGTCAACCGCAGTTTTTTCTTTCCATTCCTCTTTCAGGATTCCAAACCACATATCATCTTCCCACTCTCCATTATTATAGATACTTTTTAAGAATCTCGCTTCTCTCCTGAATCCGATACTCTCCAATAACGCTATTGAAGCTACATTGCATGGATTCAATGAAGCTACAACTCTATGTTTATTCAAAACATTGAATAGATAATCCAGTATTCCCATTACGGCTTCCTTGCCAAATCCTTGCTTTTGATGCTCTTTGCCTATTGTATAGCCAATTTCACACTGCGTATTATCGGGACCAATAAAATGAATACCGATATCGCCAATTACACTTTGATTGCAGAACACACCTACTTGATACCAATTATCCTGAATATTGAATTGTTTTGTATTTTCGATAATAAAAGAATTCACATCATCCATGCATCCGGGTGAAAACGATTGGTATCTTGAAATATCGTCATTGGACCTGTAATGATAGACGGTTTCAGCATCGGCAAGCTCCAGATCCTTTATCACCAATCGTTTGGTTCGTATTGCTATCGCATTCATATTCTCTCCATTCAACTACTGTCCAGAATCCATCGATGGGCAGCCGTTGAACTCGGTAAAGGCTGAAAGTTCGCTTGAAACGGCCATGGCAAATCCTTCGGGCGCGGCACCGTCGCGCTCAGCGCGTTCAAGCTGCCTCATGGTGTAGTCTTCCCCGTCGGGGCTGAATCGGAACGAGGAACGCAGGACGCTCATGACACCCTCCTTCCGCCTGGCCTTGCAGTCCACTAGACCCACAGGGCGTTCATGAAGAAACACGGGCAAGGCGAAATAACCAAAGCGCCGCTTCGCCGCCGGCACGTAGCATTCAATGGTATAGTCCAGCTCCAATACGCGCTGGCTTCGCTTGCGGTCGATGATCAGGTTGTCAAAGGGCGACAGGATGCGAACCGGCCGGGGCGCCTCGCCGAGGAACGGCTGGCCTGAGGCTCGGTATCGCAGGGCTGACCAGCGCTTGGCGGATTCCAGCGTAACCGGATCGATCCAATGGGACCGATTGGGCTCGCCATCGACCTGTACTTTGATCAGCCGCCCCGCTTCGACGGCCCGCTCCAGCGCCCGTTTGATTCCGGTGGCTCCGTCCTTGCGCAAGTACGCTATGTCCCGCTCGGAGAAAGCGCCCATCGCCAGGGCCGCCCGCCAGACGTACCAGTCGGCCATTTCATCGTCGTCGGGGTATCGGGTGTCCGTATCCTCAGGCAGGACGCGCTCTCTCAGATCGTAGAGCTTCTGGAAGCCGGGTCGTGCTGTCACCATCAGCTCGCCTGACTGGAAAAGAAACTCCAGGGCCGCCTTGGCCGGCTTCCAGTCCCACCAGGGGCCGCGATTGCCTTCGCTTTGAAAATCCTGCGAGCGCAGCGGCCCCTCGGACTTGATGCGTTCCCGGACCAGATTGACCATGGCCTGGTCATGCGGAAACCATTCATGCCCCTGCGCGGCGATACGGCGCATGCGTGGCAGGCAATAGCGGTAATCGTCCAGGGGCAGGTACGCGGCCGCGTGGGCCCAGTACTCGAAAGCCGCGCGGGGCGGG
>SPCK01000111.1 GCA_004525355.1 Spirochaetales bacterium | reverse complement strand
GCCGCGAGTATGGCGTCGGCCGTGATCCCGCTCGGGCGCTCCCGCATGAAACTGTACAGCAGGCGGTACCCGGACTTTGATCGCTTGCCGAAGACTTCGCGGATCTTACTGTCCATATCCGACAGGGTATCAAAACCGTAAATTTTCTCACGTTCGTGGCCTTCCCCTGTTCTCCACGCCACGGTCAGGGCATACCGGGCCGTCAGCAGGGGCTGGCGATCATGGATGGTATAATAGCGAATGATGCCGTCGCTGCCGGGTTTGTACAAAGTGATGATCATCGGTTTCAATGTCGGCTTGCGCGCCCTTCGGCTTGATGTTTTGCCTGTAGGTTTGGTTCGCCGCGGAGGTCGGCAGGGCATATTGACGGTTTCGGGTTCTGAAACTGACTGACAGGAAGCGAAAGGCCGCCCCGATTATGGGCGGCCTCTGCGTTACCAGCGCGCACGAGCGCGGGGATGGTGCCTTAAAAAAGGCGCATCATTGATTCCGGTCCATCACGTAGCCGGGCCGGAAAGAATACGGTATAGATTTTCGGTACGTCACCGAATGCACCGGTTCAGGCCGGCGTCCGTACGAGCGGCGGAGCATCCATATAGGCCTCCTGATTCCAGGAGCGCGTACTGGTAGGCAACAGTTGCCGATTGCCAATCGCGCACCCATCGAATACACTCGCTTTTCAAAACAAATCCCGGGTAGAAACACCCGTTCGCTCGATCTGTTGAAAAACCGCCCGTGTGGGATTTCAACAGCCCCAGGAAAACCGGACCGGATTACGCTGTCGGTCCTATCATTTCTCCTAAGTCTAAATTTACGCATTTTTGTAGCGAAAGCAAGCAGTAATTGTATTTTTCATGTCCTATTTTAATTTGACAAAAAGGGAAGGGGCGATTATATTCTAACTCTGTCGATTTGTTCCGTTTCCTTGAAAAAGATTGAAACGCTTTGCGTTTTATGCATATTTTCGCAATGTTGAACATAGGGGAGCGCTACCCTTGAATAAACGGGATTTTCCGCGTATCCATTTTTACGATCAGGATTTCGTGGATATATATGACAGGACCTGGGCTTGGATAGCCGATTATTGGACGTCCGGAGGGGCATCCAGCGGAATCGGCGGGGGCAAGTTCTTCTATTATCCGCCTGAACACAAGCTTGACCAGCTTGAACAGATATTCTCATCGTTCTTTCTGGTGTATTCGAACAGGATATACGCCGCCTCGAACGGGCTTGATGCCTTGTACTCCAAACAGGAAGCCGATGGCGCGATCCGCTGGGCGTATGACGTGGATAGCGGCGAGCCGGTGCATGATCCGGACAATCCCGAGGGGGTGGCCCTACCCCTGTTCGCCTGGGCCGAATACAACCTCTACCATAAGTCTGGAAACAAAAAACGGGTCAAGGAGGTCATGCCGTACCTCCAGGGCTACTATGCGTGGATAGAGACCAGCTTCAAGCGCCCCAATGGATTGTACGAAGTTCCGGTACAGGCGACCGGCATGCCCAACTCACCCCGCGACGGGGCAGTCTATCATGTCGATTTCAACACGGCCATGGCGATCAACGCGCTGTACCTGTCCGCCCTCGGTGATATCCTCAATGACAAGGATATTGGATTTCAGTACAAGCGCAATTACTTCTCGCTCAAGACGCGTATCAACGGCATGATGTGGAACCCGGACGATGGCTTCTATTACGACGTGGACGCCAGTGAACGCCAGGTGCGCATCAAGACGATCGGAGGCTTCTGGCCTCTCCTGGCCGAGATACCAAACGAGGAACGCGCGGAAGCCCTCATGGCTCACCTGACCGACCCCGCGACCTTCGGTACGGAGAATCCCTTCCCGACGCTGGCGGTTGATAACGAATTCTACGACAAGCGCGGCCTGGGCTTCAACGGGTCGGTACTGCCGCATTTTACCTACATGGTCATCAAGGGCCTCGAGAAATACAATCAATGGGAATTGGCGCGCGACTGCGCAATCCGCCATTTGTACTTTATCCTCGATTCGGCCCATCCGCACGGCGATCGCCACCAGACCCTCTGGGAGGCGTACCAACCGCAGAACGAGGGCAAGGCCGTCTGGCCCGAGCGCCCCGACTGGCCGCGGCCGCAGTACCTGGCCTTTGCCGGCCTGGCAACTGTGGCTCTCATGATCGAGAATATCATCGGGCTGGCAGTCTCCCTACCGCGCAAGACGGTCGACTGGATCATCCCGAATCTCGAGATCATGGGGATAGAAAACCTGAGCCTCAAGCGCAACATGGTAACGATACTGTCCAACAAGAGCGGCCGCGGTTGGGAAATCCACATGGAATCGGAAAAGCTTTATTATTTTACGATAAACGTGCTCGGCAGGAAGAAGAAGACCCTTCCGATTCCATCCGGCAAGTGCTCCATGTTGATAGACAAGATTTAGCAGGCTGCTGAAAAGCCGCGAATGCGGGCTGTCAGCAGCTTTCTGTTGGCCGCCGTCTTGATACCAGTCCTGGGGGAATGGCGCAACCATGTGCGCCATCGGGGGCGCGTCTGTCGCCGCGGACCGATCGGTTGCCGTGGCGCCCCCGGAAATCGACGTTGAAAGTGGCCAGACTTGCAGATCGTTCTCCGACAGATCAGCCCAGTACCCGAACCCTCAGGTCTCCCATCATGACGAAGCCGGATATCTCGATCCACGTCTGTGCTCCCCTGACCTGCTGATTGACGTCTCGATCGGCGCGGCTTTCTCCCATGAAGGCGAAGGCGCTCAGGCGTACGGGCAGGCCGGGCGGAACGATGATCTTGGTCTCACCCATCAGTGTAAAGACCTCGATCTTGACCGGACCGGGGGGCAAGTCGGCATCGCGCAGGTCCAACTTTGTTGAACCCATGACCGTAAAGGCCGAGACGTGGTCACTGGTCAGCCAGTTGCCTACGAGGCTTCTGTCGCCCATAACGCAGCCGGTAGTCACGGGAGTGGCGCCGATCAGGTCGTGGTTTCCGGTCGCGGCGGCTGCGCGGTCATAGTCACGCCTGGATGCCCGAGATGGAGCCGGATTGGGCTTGGCCGGCCTCGGGACCGGGAGGTCGAGAACGAGCTCGTCGAAGGCGGCGGGCCGGAACGCGGCGCTGGCCAGGGCGGCCCTGCGCTCGTATTCTTCTAGTGTTATCGCGTCGGAAGCGAATGCTTCGGTGAGCGTATCTATGGTACGCTGGCGCAGGGCTTCGATGTCTCGTGAGTCATGGTCCTCGCGAAAGGCGGGTTGAGTGCTCATGCGGTTCCTCCATTGGCTTCGGTACGGGTCCGTCTCCGGCACCCGCGCTCCGACCCGTTTCGGCGTCGGAGTTTTCGATCCTACTTGTACCATAATAGTGAATTCCGTGGCGGGAATCTATCGGTATATGCCGCGGGCCGTTGAAAACATCGCCGCTTGCGCCGATACTTGGTTGAAGTGACATGAATATTTTAGTTTTGCTCGGTCGATCCGCCAGGGAAAAATCCTCCAGACTTCTCTATGGGCTGGGTTTCTTACAAAACGTCATCAAGGAAACGCTTCGATTTTTCAGGAAAAGCCAGGTCGGTTACAAGGTCCTGATCATGCAGATCCTGTTTACCGGCTACGAGGCGTTGACCATCAACGCGATAATGGCGGTATCCATCGGGGCGGCCATCAACGTCATCGGCACCAGCCTCCTGCCGCAATTCGGGCAGAGCCAATTGATGTATACCATTTTAATCATCGTCATTACGCGCGAATTGGGGCCGCTGTTGACGGCCTTCGTGATAACCGCGCGCTCGGGAACGGCCATCGCGACACAGCTCGGCACCATGGTTGTCAGTCACGAGATAGAGGCTTATCTTTCCGTCGGGCTCAACCCGATTTCCTACCTTGTGGTGCCCCGATTCATCGGGGTTGTTGTATCCATGCTCGTCCTGACCGTCTATTTCAACCTGTTTGGCCTCCTGGGATCCTTCATCGTCGTGCAGGTATTCAATCCAACGCCCATCTCCGAATACCTGGGCAACCTGCTGTCGCAACTCGCGGTTGGTGACGTGCTGTGGGGGCTGCTCAAGGCCTTCGTCTTCGGGGTAGTAGTATCGGTGGTATCCACCTACCAGGGCTTCTCGGTCAACAAGGCAAGCACGGAGATTCCCGTGGCGGGCATTCGTGCTGTGGGCCAGAGCTTCATCCTGATCATTGTGGCGGACGTGATAATCACGCTGATGCAATATGCCTGATACGAACGCGGTGCCGCAGGTGGCGATCGAACTGAAGATGGTAAGTGCCGACTCGGCCGGTTACAAGGTGTTTCGCGATGTGAACGTGGCCTTTCCGCGGGGGCGATTCAGCGTGGTACTGGGTGCGACCGGGTCGGGCAAGAGCGCCCTGCTCAAGCTTGCCGCAGGGCTCATGGTCCCGTCGGGCGGCATCGTGGAATACCTGGGCAGGGATATGAGCCGTTTTACGCGCAAGGATGAGGCGGATTTCCGCGCGCACAGCGGATTCGTGTTTCAGGACGCGGCGTTGTGGGCGGATACGAACATCCTGAACAACGTGGCCATGCCCCTGCGTGTTCACAGGCCATGGATGAGCCAGAGCGAGATCGCCGAGTCCGTGCGGCTCGCGTTGAAGCGGATAGGCTATGATGAGGGCATGGGGTACCGGCCGTCGGATCTGTCGGCGGGCGAGCAGAAAATGGTATCCATCGCACGCGCGATTGTGCACGACCCTGACCTGATATTCATGGACGACCCGGGCTCGAGTCTTGACGAGGACGGCCTGGAACGGTTGTACGAGTTGCTCGGCGAGCTCGGAGAGGCCGGCAAGACCGTCATCGTGGTAGCCAACAACTCGGAGTTCGCGTATCGCTTCGCGGATATGCTCGGGGTGATCAAGAACGAGACAGTTGTGGCTTTCGGGGGATACGATGAAACCCTGTCCCGGGCCTCTGTGGAACTGGAAGGCTCGCTGGCAAGGCTCAAGGCCAGGGGCGGCCGCAGCAGGAAGCCGCGCTACCCGGATTCGCCGGCGGGCGATCCCGGATCGGAGATGTCGCAACGGGGAGATGTATGAAATTCAAGATCAAGTACGCTGACCAGATAGTGGGCCTGTTCATTGTCGTCGCGATAGTATTATTTGCCGTGATCGTGGTGTTGGTAGGCCTGAACCAACGCTGGTTCGCCAAGGATTATTCTTTCAAGACCTCCTTCCCGTCGGCCTCGGGCGTCGCGCCAGGCACGTCTATCATGATGAAGGGCTTTGTTGTGGGAAAGATAGACCGCATCACGCTGAACAGCGAGAACTCGGTCGACACGCTGTTCCATATCTATGACACCTTTTATGACAAGGTGCGCGAGTATTCCATCCTGGAACTCACGGTATCGCCGATTGGGCTCGGGTCGCAGCTTTTGTTCCATCCAGGGCGGGGTGAGCGGCTCCTGGAGGAGGGCGAGTTCATCCCGACGGCGGATTCGGCTGCCGGGAAGGCCATCATCGAACAGGAACTGGTGGAGATCCCGCCCAAGGATGATACCATCACGCGGCTCCTGGCCAATGTGAACCCCCTGCTGGAGAACCTGAACAAAACGGTTGTTACCGTCAATCGAACCCTTACCGAGGTCAACCGCGCGCTGGCCGGCCAGAGTACCGGCCCTCTGGGTAACATCGTGAACGATGCGAGCGCGGCGGCGGCGCAGTTGCCCAGGACGGTCAACCGGGTCGACGACATCGTAGCCGACGTGCAGACGCGGACGGCCGGATTGCTCGACCAGATTTCCAGCTTGCTTGCGGCGGTTCAGGGCATGACCGGCGATATCGGTTCAATCACGTCCAACCTGGCGGCCACAACCGAGGCGATCAGGGATCCAACCGGCCTCGTATCCAAACTGTTCGACCCGAAAGGCTCGATCAAGACCTTCCTCGATGACGACAACGTTTTGTACAAGCGGGTCATGAGTATCATATCCGAGATCGAGGCGAGCGTGCGCAGCCTGCAGGGCATTGTGACCGGGCTGAATGGCGAAATGCCCAAGATCGCGGCCGTGCTCAACGAGACGAGAACCGCCATCCAGCAAGCCCAGGACGTCCTCGAGGGCGTCAAGAACAATCCACTGATCCGGGGCGGCGTACCCGAGCGAGCCACGCAGGAGACCCTCTACGGCAGCATGCGCGAAGGGAGCTTTGAATGAACGGCACGATACGCCGAAACGGTGGAGTGATAGTTCTGGTACTGGTCGCGAGCGCCGTGATGGGTTCCTGCTCATCTTCGCCCAAACAGGCCACGGAGGTATTGGCGCGCAAGAACGAGGCGGCCGACTATTCGCGCCTCGCGGACGATTTCTTCTTCAAGGGGCAATACACGTCGGCATTGCAGTATTACGCCGAGGCGTTGGACACCAACCTCTCTGTCGACAATGTCGATGGCGCTATCGTGGCCAGGAATTCGCTTGGCCGCGCCATGCTGGCTCTCGGTCGACTGGATGACGCCGAGCGCGAGTTCGGCGACGCCCTGGCCGACGCACGCGTCTTTGGCAGGCCGGCGTTGATCGCCCTGAGCCTGTCGAACCTTGGCGACGCGATGCATACGCGTGGCAGCATGGAAGACGCCGATACGCTGTTCGCGGAAGCCGAAACCATGGCGCCCACGAATGACGCGGTCTGGGCGGTAATCCAGCATAACAGAGGCGTCGCGGCCATGGCCCTGGGCGATCTGGCCGCGGCGCAGGCGTTTCTACAGAAAGCGGAACAAGCGAACGTTCGCGCCAAGCGCTGGGCAGAAGCCGGTTCCAATCGCTATGTAATGGCCTCGATCATGAACGCCAAGGGAAGGTTGCCGGATGCCATAGCCTGGGCGGAAAAGGCCTTGGCCGCGGACAAGACCGCTGAGAACAGCCTGGGAATCGGCGGCGACCTGGAAGCCCTGGCGCGGCTGCGGAGAAAGGCCGGGGAACCGGAAAAGTCCTTCGATTTG
>SPCK01000108.1 GCA_004525355.1 Spirochaetales bacterium | reverse complement strand
CTTCATCGTGCAGGAACCCAGCGGATAATACTGGGTATCTATGGAGAAATTCTTCTGCGACAAACGAGTGAAATGCCGTACGACGGTGAGCTCGTCCATTTCTGGCAGGTCGAGCTCCGTCCGCAGGAATCCCTGGGGAACAGGGACCTCCGGGACGTCGCAGCGGGGCAGGACCACCCCTACCCGCCCGGGGCGGGAAATCTCGTAGGCAAGGAGTTCGGGTGTCAGATTCATCGTGTTACCTCCGCCAGCGAGGATGCCAGCAGGTCGATCTGGGTCTTGGTATTCATCTCGGTTACGCATATCAGCAGTTCATGGGTACGTTCAGGGTAATAGCGTGACAGAGGCAATCCGGGTACGACGCCTCGCCCGATGAGTTTCCTGGAAATTTCCGCCGCGGGCCGGGGAGTCTTGACCACAAATTCCTTGAAGAACGTGTCGGTCCCTACGGAGAAACCGGGGATCTTGCCGATGAGGCCAGCCGCGTAATGCGACTTGTTCCAGCACAATTGGGCGACGGCCTTGAGTCCCTGCTTGCCCAGCGCTTCCAGATGGATGGTGGTCATAAGCATGACCAGCCCCTGGTTGGAGCAGATGTTGGATACCGCCTTCTCGCGACGGATATGTTGCTCACGGGCCGAGAGCGTCAGGACGAAACCCCTGCGCCCTTCATGGTCAAAAGCCTGCCCGACGATGCGGCCGGGCATCTTGCGTACCAGCTTCTGCGTCGCGCCCATCATACCCAGGAAGGGTCCGCCGTAGCTCATTGCGTTGCCCAGCGACTGACCTTCGGCGGTTACCAAGTCCGCGCCCATTTCGCCCGGGCTCTTGAAAAGACCCAGCATGACCGGGTCGGCATGGACGATGAACAGGGCTCCGGCCGCATGTACCGCGTCGGCAACGCCAGCGAGATCGTGGACCCTGCCTTCAAAATCAGGATACGAAGCGACAAGGCAGCAAGTCCCGGCGTCGAGGCCGGTTGCCGCCGACATGGGATCGCCGCGGTACTCCTCGATTTCCACCGAGTATGCGGACAGGTAGAGCCTGAGAACGTCCTTGTACTCCGGATGCAGGGCCGCGGGAATCATGATCCTGGTGCGGGAGCTGGCGCTTGCGTGGGCCATCAGGACAGCTTCGGCCAGTGCGGTGGCGCCATCGTAGTGGGACGCGTTCACCGTATCCATGCCGAAGAGCTTTGCGGCCATCGACTGGTATTCAAAGATCGCCTGGAGCGTTCCCTGCGATACCTCGGGCTGGTAGGGAGTATAGGCGCTGAGGAATTCGCCCCGCATGGCGAGCGCCGGGACGACCGAGGGTATGAAGTGATTATAGGCACCCGCTCCGAGAAACCAGGCGCAGGTATTGGCCGACACGTTCTTTGCGGCAAGGCTTTCTATTTCCCTGAGAACCTCGAGCTCCGATAGGCCCTGTGGCAAGCCGAGCTCCGGGAAGCGCTTGGCCGAGGGTATGTCCTCGAAAAGCTCTTCCACCGATTTGACGCCGATGGCGGCAAGCATAGCCTCTCGATCCGCATCGCTGTTCGCTATGAAGGGCACGGCTTACTCCTTGGCTGCTTCCGCCTGGTATGATTCGGGAGACAGCAACCCGTCCCATTCAGCGGGACTGGAGGCCGTGTATTTGATCATCCATCCGCCGGAAAACGGCTCGCGGTTTACCAGCGCCGGATCGCCGGAAAGCGCCTCGTTCACGGCGGTTACGGTGCCGCCCATCGGCATGTACAGGTCGCTGGCGGCCTTGACCGACTCCACGACACCAAAGGTTTCACCCTTCTTTAAAACCTTGCCTACTTCGGGCAATTCCACGAAGACAATGTCGCCAAGGGAATGTTGGGCGTGATCGGATATACCGGTGACGATTTCGGTTCCGTCCTTGCGGGCCCATTCGTGGGAAGCGTTGTAGTGGGCGTTCTTGTCAATATTCATGTCGTCCTCCTTGAATGTATCAAACAGAATTCAGGATAATTCAGAATTGCCACCCCATGGATTATCTGCGATAGGCGGGAATGTATAATGGTCTCTTGACGGTCACTGCCTCGACAGGCTTGCCCCGAATTACCACCCTGACGTCCAGGCCGCTCTTGCCGAATGCCGGATCGACCAGGGCGTTGGCTGCGAACTTCTTTACAGTGGGGCAGAACATGCCCGCGACCACGGCGCCGATCTTCCGACCTTCCGGCGATTGCAGCTCGTAGCCTTCGCGAGGCACGCCCCCGGTCACTGTAACGCATACCAGCTTTCGCTTGATGCCCTCCAGCTGGAGTTTCTCCAGCGCCGGCTTGCCTACGAAATCCTTGGTAAAGTCGCACGCCCACTTGAAACCGGATTCCAGGGGATAGATATCCTGGCTTATCTCATGGCCGTGGAGAGGCATGCCCGCCTCGAAGCGAAGACTGTCCCGGGCGGCAAGACCAATGGCCTTGACCTCGATTCCCCGCTTCTCGCCCTCGGAGAAGAGGCCGGTCCAAAGGGCTTCAGCCTGCTCGGCGGGAAAAAAGAGTTCCACGCCGTCCTCGCCGGTATAACCGGTGCGTCCCACGAGACAGGGCACGCCCAGGACCTTTGCTCGCCCCGCACTGAATCGCGGATAGGCGCTGATGGCCGAATCCGAGACCAGGTCCAGCAGCTCGATGGCGCGCGGTCCCTGCACGGCGATCATGTACGTTTCGTCGGAGTGATCCTCGAGGCTCACGTTCGCGGGCTTGTGCTTGTTGAACCAGGAAACATCCTCGAGGCGGTTCGAGGCATTGACCACGATCCACCATGAACCGGGCAGCTTATAGATGAACAGGTCATCGATGACCGTACCGCGTTCGTTGAGGAGCAGCGAATAGCGTGCGTCCCAGTCCTTCATGTCGTCGATCTTTGCCGTGACCAGGCGGGAAACGAACTGGTCCGCGCCGGGACCCTTTATCTCGATCTGACCCATGTGGTCGATATCAAAGAGCCCTACCGAGCGTCGCGTAGCCAAATGCTCCTCGACGGCGCCCAGAGGATAGGTGATGGGCATCTCGTAACCGGCAAACGGCGCCATTCTGGCATTCGCGGCGACGTGCCATGCATGCAAACGGGTTTGATTCAAGGCTGGATCCTCCTTACTGAGAAAACCGATTGTGCCATCGGTGATCC
Organism: Spirochaetales bacterium; assembly: GCA_004525355.1. Classification (GTDB taxonomy): domain Bacteria; phylum Spirochaetota; class Spirochaetia; order Treponematales; family UBA12059; genus UBA5200. The sequence goes on along the minus strand of SPCK01000108.1, from coordinate 3,880 downwards.
GGTGAAACGCGGAGACCTCTGGACGAACGTCAATGCCAGCGGCCGAAAGATAAAAACCCTTCTTGGCCATCCGATTCTGGATTGTAGCTATAATACCCATAGGGAGCAAGTAAACATTAAAGGCTCTTTCAAAAAGCCATGGTTTTTTTTGAAATTGGCTCATCTACAAACGGCATTTTGAATATTGAAGGGAACATGATTTCCGACGTCAAGCGTCGCCCGATGGTCTGCCCCTGTCCTTCTTGACAGCCGAACGGGTCCTTTTGGCTACCAGTCGCCGTTCCCTTGATGCCCTCGAAGGGGCGGTGGCTATCCGGCGACGAGGAACACGCGCCGCCTTAGCGATCAGATCGGATAGCCTGGCAAGCGCGATCATTTCATTGGCTGACCGGCTACGCTCGGCATCGACGGCAACGAAGACCTTTCCGTCGGCGTCCATTCGTCCAGCCAGCAGCAAAGCGGCACGCGTCCGTTCGGCCTCGGACAGTCCATCCAAGCGTCCCAGGTCGACGCGGGCGCGAACCTTGGTTTCCACCTTGTTGACGTTCTGACCGCCCGGCCCGGATGATCGTGCGTATTCCAACTCGGCGCAGGCACGGATGGAAGACCGAAGAGCATCGAGCCGCATGTCAGAACGACGCCCTGGACAAGGGCTTGCCGATGTAGACCCCGTCGCCGCCAAGGTAGTCGCGCCGTTCGCCTTCGATCAGGAATTGTACGTCCTTGACCGTGGCGAACCCTGTGGCCGTGTACACGATTTGCTTGAGCTGGCCGGCATAGCCTTCGATGCCGTAGCGATTGATCATGAACGCCTCGTTGAAGTTGAGGTAGGCTGTGGAACCCCGAACCTGCGCGGACAACAGCCGAGTCTCCGAGGGTATCAACGATATGAGGTTCTGCCCCAGCTCCTCGGTCGTCGGCCCCTTGAGCAGGGCATTCAAGGCATCGGTCATGGGGGAATCGGATGCGTCGACCGTTCGCTTTACTTCCTGCCGGGTGATGGTTCCGTCCCCGTCGACGCGGACGAAATACAGCGCGGCGATGCGCGTCCTGCTTACCAGCTCGACCGGCGTCGTTTCCGGTGGCGTGGTCGTATCCCCGTCGAGAGGGGATGTCGTCTGCTGGTCCGCGGCGGGAGTCGATACAGCGCCTGCCGGGGGAACGTTTGTTTCGGTCGGCGACGCCGGTGTCTGCCCGGCGGGATTTTCTCCGGTAAAAGCCGGTGGTTCCGCTCCAGGCTCCTCGCTGGCGCCTTCATCGCGAGTTCCCAGGGCCTCTGTCAGACGGGTCGAGTCGATGGTACTCTTGATCCGATCCCAATTGAGCACAAAGAGCAGCAGGGTGACCAAGAGGAGAATCAACCAGATTAGACAGCCCGTTCCTTTTTTGCCTCGTGCGGGATAGGAGCGGTGACTGGTTTTCCGTTGCGCCATGATGGCCACATACTAGCCCTACCCGGGGCGCGGGTCAATGCACAGTGCATGGAAACACGCTGCAAACGCGGCTTGCCCGGGAGGAAACGGCTACCGTCCCCCCCCCAGTTCGCTCAGCTCCGCCAGCTGGGTCCTGGCGAGTCCATCGTCCGCGTCCATGTCCAGCACGATGCGAAAAAAGGCAGCTGCCTCGTCCAGACGCCCCTGCCTCCTGGCGACTACTCCAAGATTCGAAATGATCTTCAGGTTCTCGGGTTCCTTGCGCAGAGCGCGTTCGAGCCGTTCGCGGCTCTCGGTGAACAATCCGAGTTCCATTTCGCAGATTGCCAACTCGTTGAGCAGGTCAACCTCGTCAGCACCGAGCCCCAGGGCCGTCATGAAGGCTTCGCGGGCTTCCGCCCAGCGACCAAGACGCCTGCGCCCCCAGCCGGCCAGGAACCAGCCGTTCCAGACGTCCGGATTCATCTGTGTAAACTTCAGCGCCTTGGCGATACCCTCTTCATCCCTTCCCATGCGTATGAAGTCATAGGCTTCCTTGAAAAGGGCATCCGCGTCGCTGCGCGCGCCGAGCCGGGCGACTATTTCCCTGGCTCGTTCAGTCTTGGCCTCGTCCTGCCCCAGGGTGACGTAGAATTCAAACATGTCCCTGGCCCGGTCAAAATTCCTGATCTTCATATAGAAGTAACCCGCATTGAAATACGCGTCCGGAAACGGCGGGTCCATGGCCAGGAGGCGCTTGTAGGTACGGAAGGCCTTCTCGCGAACGGCTTCCGCCAGTTCTTCCTTGCCTGCGCGATCCAGGGCGTCCGCCCGGTCTTCATGAAGTATCGCCAGATTGAGTAGCGGCTCGGGAGCGTCGGGCTTCAACCCGGCCAACGCGAGGAAGATCTCCTCGGCTACGTCCAAGTCGCCGTTCCTGGCCTTGATGATGCCCGTCTCCGACAGCTCCTGGAAGATATCCTTCTTTACCGCCAGTACGAAGCGGCGATAATAGTCAGCGTGCTCATGCTCCGACTCAAGGGCAAGCACCCGAAGCATACCCGCTACTATCATCTCCCAGCTCAGCCCGGAGAGATCCTGTCCGCCTGCTCCCATCTCCACCGGTATGGGGACGTCGGGATCGACGACGAAATTCCCGATCGGCCGCGAAAGCGACTCGGGAATCTTGATGAAAACAATGGATCCCGGTAGTCCCCGGGAATCTTCTTCGTTCATTGCGGCTCCTGATGGGGAATCCCCCGTGGCACGTGGATAATCCCGGCGGCCGACGTTCATACAACGGCGTCACCCGCTCCCGGATGCGCTCCGCGAGTCGTCTCGGCTATGCGCCGGTTTCACACTACTTCGGCGGGTTTCGACGGAATGGGGTCTCGGCCAGCGGGAGGATCTTCACCTTGGGGTACTTTTATCTGGCCCAGATAGTCGTTTATGTGCATCTTGTAGGACATCGGAACAGTGGCCTCATCGAAGTGGACAGCGATCGCGGTCAGATCCTTTCGGCCTTGCACGTCCTCGTACCGAACCACTTTCCCCGGAATTTCGATCGTCTCGCGCGGTTCATCGATATCTATCCGCAGGCGGCAATCCTTGCCAACCAGGAATTTCGCCAACCCGACGATGATCAGCTTGGCTCCCGAGAACGACAGGTCGCGGATGATGCATCGCCGAGGCACGCCCTGTATTATGATGATGGTCTCCTTGCGGGCAAGACCGATCTTGCGAATGGAGTCCGGCGTCAGGGCTATGCGCTCCTCGCGTCGCCTCGCGGAGTTGACGTTGGCCTCGAGCATGCGCCCCATTATTTCCACGAAATCATCCGGTGGACGTTGTGTGTACTGCAGGTTCATGAATTGCAGCGTACCCTTTGACTGGGCATAGGGAGCAAATCCGGCGGCCTTGCCGGAAATGAAAAAGCTCACCGGATCAGTCTTGCCCGCCAACTTGAATGACAGGCGCAGACTTACCGAGCCGTTGGCCTTCTGGATACGTTCCATGAGGGATCGCTTGGAGGCTATCAGAACCTTTGCCCCGGCGAATGAGCTTGAATACACGACACATGGCCATTGTTCGCCGATGCATTTGACAAAGACGTTTTGAGGGAGCAGCCCCGTGGCCATAACAACCTCTTTGGTAAAGGTAACGTCGATAGACATGAACGTCGCGTAGAATTTGGTAATCTGTTGACTGGTTGCAATGGACATAATTTATAGCGATAATATGCCATCAGCAGGCTTTGGTCAATGAAATGACGCTTGCGGAACCGTAAGCTCTTTTCAGTCGATCCGGAGAACCATATGCATTCTGTGTATATTATCGAAAACCCCCTGATTGACTATGTCATGCATGAGAACGAGAGCTTCCTGGCCAAGCTCGATGCCCGACCCGGAACCATGCAACTTGTCGAGCACGCGACGTTCCAGGCAATCATCCAGGCCTCCTGCGGCTAT